>DATKJG010000166.1:0-3972 GCA_035543215.1 Phycisphaerales bacterium
CGATTGCGCGGATCGGCGACGGAGTGACACCGACAACTATATTCGACGCCCATAGGCCAAGAAAGTTCTTTATCCGGCCCCAGCCGCGTCCGTTCCGCCGGATTTCGGGCCTTCGCGGCGACGACCGTGGCCTGACTCCGCAAAGGCGATGGTCCTGGCAAGATGCAGGGCCTGATCGCGGGTCTCGATCGACCCCTCCAACTGGGCGTCGTACACGCCCTCCAGCACCCGGCTGAAGACCGGCCCGGGTCTCAGGCCCAAGGAAATGAGGTCTTCACCGTCGATGAGAGACGTTGGGGCAAGGCCTGATTCCGACAGATCGAGCACTCGACGGCGGACATCTACGAACGCCTGCCGATCGGTCGCCTGCAGGAGCATGAGGCCGCCCTGAAAGCCGGTTGATGCCGCGAGTCGTTTCTGTCGGGCAACCCCCAAGTGGCCCCAGCCGGCCCACAACGTGCGATAGATGTTCAGGGCGGTACGAAACGCATCAACCTCTTCGTTGGAGAGAAGGAGCGATCGCCGCCAGCGCTCGGCGACCTCATCAAGGTCAACGGGAGGCTGATCATTCGCCGCCTGCGTTGCGGGGTCGTGCCGATCCAGCAGCCAGGCTGCCAGCGCGGTGGAATAGGGGGCATCCTCTGGCAGTCGTCCGACCCGCGTCGGGGCGGTCAGGCGGTTGGGTTCCATCAGCACGGGCATGTCGAGCCCGAGGTACTGCATCTCCCATGCCGCGACGGCGCGATTGCCATCGCAAAGCATCTTCTTGACTTCCTGGCCGATGCGTTCGCGGCTGACGCCCTGCAGCTCGGCGGCGCCGCGCCGAATGGCCTCGGCGGTGTCGGGTTCAATGGCGAACGCGAACTTCGCGGCGAAACGCACCGCCCGAAGCATGCGCAGGCGATCCTCGCGCAGTCGCGCCTCGGCATCGCCGATGGCCCGCAGAATGCGCGCATCCAGGTCAGCCCGGCCGCCCACGAAGTCGATGATGCGATCTTGCAGCGGATCCTCGAACAGGCCATTGATGGTGAAGTCGCGCCGGCTCGCGTCGTGCTGGGCGTCGGAGAAGGTGACGGTGTCGGGATGCCGGCCGTCGGAATAGACGCCGTCGGTTCGGAATGTGGCCACCTGAATCTCGTGGGAACGAACGCGCACGAGCATCACGCCGAACGCGACGCCCACCTCTCGCACACGCCGGAAGGCCGACTTGACCTGCTCAGGCCGCGCGCTGGTTGCCACGTCGTAGTCAGCCGGCTGCAGGCCCAGCAGACGGTCGCGCACGCAGCCGCCTGCGAAGTAGGCGACGTGGCCGGCCTCGACAAGATCGCGCACGACAGTCACGGCGGCCGCACGGAGGTCGTCGAGGTTCGGCTGGCTGTGATCCTGTTCTTCGGTGCGTTCCACAGCGGCGGCATTCAATGATTAGGGATTCCTGGGCGCATACAGCATGACATGCATCTCGTGGCCGTAATCATGTTCCTCGGGTCCCTCCAGGCCGGGCAACGAGAAATCGGCCTGGACCTTCGAGATCGGCGAGCGGAGCACGACGAAACTCTTGGTCGCCATGATCTCGCCAAGGCGCGACACCTGCTCGAGCACGCGCGGTCGCGAGCGCTCATCAATCATCAGGTCATAGGGTGGATCGACGAAGGCCACATCAACAGGCTTCGGCGCCCGGGCCAGGGCAGCAGGGGAGAGCGCATCGGCCAACACTGCCTTGGCGCGATCGCCGCAGCGCAGGGCCTCGATGTTCTTCTGCAGCAGGCGATGGATCTCGCGATCGCGCTCCACGAGCACGACCTCGGCAGCCCCGCGGCTGACGGCCTCGAGCCCCATCGTGCCGACGCCTGCGAACAGGTCCAGCACCCGCGCGCCATCGAACCAGCCGCGCAACAGATTGAAGACCGACTCCTTCGCGCGGCTGGTGTACGGGCGCGAGGTGCGATCGTCCTCCGGCGAGAGGAGCACACGCGAGCGATGTTCACCGCCGATGATCTTCAGCATCTGTCAGGCCGCAGGATGGCCGCGCTCATGCAAACAGGGTGCGAACACCTGCAGTCGTACAATAGCATCGACCATGGATTCGCCATCCGTGCATTGACTGTGGCGTGGGCTGTGGCACACTGACAGATGAGCGGCCGCAGATGCCGCCGCCGTGACTGCGAGGAGCATCCGATGAATCGATTCGTCCATGCGGTGGTCGCTCCGCTTCTGATTCCTGTTGCGGTCGTGGTCGCCATCCTCGCCAACACACCAGCACAAGGACAGCTGACTTCCACCAATCTGGCGCCGGTGATCTACCGCTTGACGCCGCAGGCCAGCCTGACCCGCGGCTGTTTCCCGCCGTGCCTGTGCCCGGTGGTGTTCTTCGGGCCGGTGCGAGGCACGATGATCCTCACGCCGATCCCCACCTCGCCGACGGCCACAATCTTCGACTATCGCGTCGATGATGTGAATTGGCTGGCGGCAATCAACAACAGCAATGAATGGCGCATCACCGGCACGGGAATTCTGCGCCGCGTCGGCGCGCCGAGTATCGGCGCGCAGCGACTGGAACTCGACCTGCGAATCAATGACGAGTCCGTCGCGCACTTCGACAGCGGATGGCACCTGCCGAGCGTGCCGTTCCCCAGCCTGGATCTCGGCGTCTCACTCAATGGCGGCGTGTGTTTCGACACCGTGATTCGCGTGGCTGCCGCGCCCGTTCCCACCAGCCAGGTGCTGCGCTATCGCGTGACGCAGCCAAGCACCTGGCAGACAGGCTGCTGGCCGCCGTGCATGTGCCCATTGCAGATGCCGCGCCCCGTGACTGGGCCCTTCACGCTCGTGCCGATCCCGGCGATCAATCCCACGCCGACCGCTCCCATCGAATACGCCGTTGTGAACGTGGTATTCAATGTGCTGAGCCCATCCACGACGGTAACGGATGTGTCGATCAGGTATCGCGGCTATGGCTTCTATCGACGAAATCTGCCTTCGCCGACATCGACCACACCGAACCACCAGCGGCTCTTTCTCGACCTACGTCGAGTGGGTCTGAACACGACGGCAGGCTACGAGCGATTCGACAGCGGCATCGTGCCAACGACTATGCCGTTCCCGGTCATTGACATTCTCATTTCGAAGAACGGTATGGTGTGCCTGGACACCGTGTTCGACCTGAGGGCGTCACCGATCACGACGACTCCGTAGATGCTCGCATGGCGCTCTGCAAGGGCCGGCGCCGTTGACTTTTGGGTCGCAGGTTTGTTGACTTGTCGCCCGATGATCGAACGCTTCTCGCAGATGCCCTCGGCCCTGCGCGCCAACGCGCGCTGGCAGCGGCTGGGCTCCTCGAAGATTCCAGCCCTCCTCGTCCATCCGAGTTGGGACAGCGGGCGGCGCGTTCCGGTCGTCCTGTGGATGCACGGCCGAACTGTGAAAAAGGAACTCGATCCGGGCAGGTACCTGCGATGGATGCGCGCCGCGAATGGCGGCATCGCCACATGCGCCGTCGATTTGCCCGGTCACGGCGAGCGCTTCGATGCATCCTTGCAGCAGGCCCATCGCGCGTTTGAAGTGGTGATGCAAATGATCAGCGAGATCGATGGGATCGTTGATGCCATCGTGGACTTAGGCGTGTTCGATCACTCGCGCCTCGCGATAGGGGGGATGTCGGCCGGCGGCATGGCGGCGCTGGCCCGATTGTGTCGTCCACATCCGTTTCGATGCGCATCGGTCGAAGCGACCACCGGAAGTTGGGATCACCAGGCTGAGCGCGAGATGTTCCGCGATGTGGCCGATACCGAGATCGCCGCACTGAACCCCATCGAGCACCTCGACAGCTGGCGCGAGATTCCCTTCCAGGCGCTGCACGCGCGGCACGATGAATGGGTGCCGCTCGCCGGCCAGCAGGCGTTCATCGAGGCCCTTCGTGCACGCGCCAGCGATCCCGATCTCATCGAGTTCATCGTCTACGACCAGACTGGTGCA
>DATKJG010000167.1:0-4721 GCA_035543215.1 Phycisphaerales bacterium
GACCTGCTGGCGTGCATCGTCGATGACGGCTCGTTCAACGAGTACAAGGCCGACTACGGCATGTCGATCGTGTGCGCGTATGCGCGCATCGGCGGCTGGCCGTGTGGCATCGTCGCCAATCAGCGCAAGCTCACGCAGCGCAAGATGCCCGGCGGCAAGGCCGGGCCATCCACGGCTGTGAACATGCCGGCGGTGATCTATGACGATTCGGCCGACAAGGCGGCGCGCTTCATCATGGATTGCAACCAGAAGCGGCTGCCGATTGTGTTCGTGCACGACACGACTGGCTTCATGGTCGGCCGCGACAGCGAACAGGGCGGGATCATCAAATCGGGCGCGAAGATGGTCAACGCCATGAGCAACTGCATCGTGCCCAAGATCGCGCTGATCGTGGGCGGCAGTTACGGTGCTGGCAACTACGCCATGTGCGGCCGCGCGTTCGATCCGCTGTTGACGCTGGCCTGGCCGGGCGCCAGGTGCAGCGTCATGGGCGCGGCGCAGGCGGCTGGCACGCTGCTGCAGATCGACATGGCCGCTCGCGAGCGCAAGGGCGAGAAGATCGATGAGGAGATGCGCAAGCAGTTGCTCGCAGCCATCACCCGCAGTTACACCGAGCAGCAGGACATACGCTACGGCGCAGCGAGGATGTGGGTCGATCGGATCATCGAGCCCGACCGCACCCGCGACGAGTTGACCATGGCGCTGCAGATTGCGTCAACCTTCCCCATCCAAGGCGCATTCAAGACCGGCGTGCTGCAGGTGTGACTGCCTGCGTCACGCGTGCACGGGCGTCTCGATCGTGATCTCGCACTTCACCGAGTTGGCGATAAAGCACGCCTCGTGAGCCTTGTGGTGCAACTCGTCGAGGACGCTGGCATCAGGCTTCGCGCCGCTGAAGATGACGTTTGGCCGCAGCGTCACGCGCGTGACGGCAAGTCTGCCGTCAGCGTTCTTCTCCAGCGCGCCTGTCGCGTCATCCTCGTACGAGTCGACGACGAGTTTGCGCCCCGCCGCGAGCGCGAGAAACGACAGCATGTGGCAACTGGCGATCGCGCCCACAAGCATCTCCTCGGGATCAATCGCGTCCGCGCTGCCCTTGTAGGCGAGCGAGGCGGACATCTTGATCGGCTTGCCGCCCTTGAACGACGCTTCGAGGTCGCGGTTGTAGGTCTTGAGATCAAAGTCAGGCGTCTGGCGACGCCATCGCAGTCTGGCGATGTGGTCGGACATGATCGCCAACGATAGCGCGAGCGGCGGCGCGTGCGCGAACGGGATTTCACCCGGTTCTTGCGCTCGGCCGTGACTGAGAATCCTGTGCCATGAAGCCTTCTCGCTTGAACGCCTCTCACGTTCGCCATACCCTTGCCTCCCCTTTTTCGCACTCGTTCGGAGTCATCTCCCCATGGCCATTCGTGTCGGCATCAACGGGTTCGGTCGCATCGGTCGCCTTGTCTATCGCCTGGCGATGGAGCAAGGCGGAATGGAGATCGTGGGAGTGAACGATCTGGTTCCCGCGGACAACCTCGCGTACCTGCTGCGGCACGACACGACGCACGGGCGCTACCCGCACGATGTCAAGGTCAGCGACGACGGATTCGAGTGCAAGGGGGTCAAGACCAAATGCGTAAGCATCAAGGATCCCGCGACGCTGCCATGGAAGGAACTGAAGGTTGACTACGTGCTCGAATCGACCGGCCTGTTCACCGACTACGAATCGTCGATGAAGCACATCACCGCCGGCGCCAAGCGCGTGATCATTTCCGCGCCGACGAAATCGACCGACAAGGTGCCCACCTTCGCCTACAAGGTGAATCACGAGCAGTACGACCCGAAGCAGCACACGATCATCTCCAATGCCTCGTGCACGACGAACTGCCTGGCGCCGATCGCCAAGGTGATTCACGATTCGTTCGGGCTGGAGGAGGGCCTGATGACGACGATCCACGCCGTCACCGCCACGCAGCCGACGCAGGACGGGCCTTCCAAGAAGGACTGGAGGGGAGGCCGCAACGCCTACCAGAACATCATCCCGTCCTCGACCGGGGCCGCGAAGGCCGTGGCGCTGTGCATTCCCGCGCTCAAGGGCCGGCTCACGGGCATGGCCTTCCGCGTGCCGGTGATGGATGTCTCCAGTGTCGATCTGACCTTCCGCACCTCCAAGCCGACGAAACTCGCTGACATCAGTGCCGCCATGAAGAAGGCGGCGGACGGCCCGATGAAGGACGTGCTGGGCTACACCGATGAGGAGGTCGTCTCCAGCGACTTCATCAGCGATCGCCGTTCGAGCATCTACGACTCGCTGGCGGGCATCGAACTCAACGACCGCTTCTTCAAGGTGGTGGCGTGGTACGACAACGAGATGGGCTACGCGGCGCGGTGCGTAGACATGCTGCGGCTGCTGGCGTCGAAGGACGGACGCTAGCGCCACGTCAACAAATCAAGAAGTAGAGATTCGAAAGTCGAACGAGGTTACGTCGCGTTCGATTTTGACTTTTTGACACTTCGACTTTGTGATACGACATGCCTGACGAGCAAGTGATCGATACGCGGCCGTGGGAGCGTCTGCACGAACTGGCGCAGGCGGGCGATGCGCAGGCTCTCGGCGCGTTCATCGAGTCGTTGCCAGTGGCGGAGACGGTGCGCGCCGTGTCGCGCCTGGATGCCGACGAGCGCACTCGAATCATGGGCATGCTGCCAGCCGGCCAGGCGGCGGCGGTCGTCGGAGCGTCACCGGAAGCACAGGCGCGCGAGATCATCGGCCGGCTCACCGCCAGGCAGGCTGCATCCATCCTTCAGGAACTGCCCTCGGACCAGGTCGTGGACATCATCGCCGGCGTCAACGACGACGCGGTGCAGGCAATTCTCAAGGAGATGCGGCCGGACGAGGCCGCCGACGCGAGACATCTGGCCCGCTACGAGCCGGACGAAGCCGGCGGCCTAATGGTCACCGAATACCTCTCGTATCCGGAGTCGTACACAGCGGCGGATGTGCTCGACGACATGCGCGACAACGCCGAGCGCTACGCCGACTTCGACGTGCAGTATGCCTACTGCGTCTCGTCCTTCGGCGATCTTGTTGGCGTGCTGCGGCTGCGCGACCTGGTGCTGATGCCGCGGGCTCGCCGGTTGACTGATTTCATGATTCGCGAGCCCTTCAGCGTGGACGCGCATGCGACGCTGGATGACCTGCAGAAGATGTTCGCCGAGCGCAGTTATCTCGGCGTGCCGGTCGTGGATGACAGCGGCCGGCTGGTGGGCGTGGTCAAGCGCAGCGACGTCGAGGCGGCACTCAGCAAGCGCGCGGGAAGCGACTTCCTCAAGTCCAGGGGAATCGTCATGGGTGAGGAACTGCGCACCATGCCGGTGCGCGTTCGTTCGTCCCGCCGCCTGGCGTGGTTGTCGCTCAACATCATCCTGAATCTTTTCGCTGCCAGCGCCATCGCGATTTTCCAGGGCACCCTGGAGCAAGTCATTGCACTGGCGGTATTTCTGCCAATCATCTCCGACATGTCCGGCTGTGCCGGCAACCAGGCGGTCGCGGTCAGCATGCGCGAACTCGAACTGGGCATGATCAAGCCGCGTGAACTGGCTCACGTGTTCTGGAAGGAGATGCAGGTCGGCGTGATCAACGGCGTGGTGCTTGGGCTCATGGTCGGCACGATCGCACTGCTCTGGAAAGGCAGCGCCTGGCTGGGCCTGGTGGCCGGCGGCGCGCTGGCGATCAACACGGTCATCGCCGTTGGCGTTGGCGGACTGCTGCCGCTGATTCTGAAACTCCTCAAGAAGGACCCCGCGCTGGCAGCCGGGCCCATCCTCACGACCGTCACCGACATGTGCGGCTTCTTCCTGGCGCTGGGTTTCGCGACGCTGCTGCTTTCGCGACTGACGTGAGAGGCGATGTGTTCAGCGCGTCGCCGCCACCGTGCGATCATCGGTGTGCACGGGCTGGCTGGTCTCGATGGGCCGGCCGCCATCGTGCGCCTGTCGCGCGCCTTCGATCTCGATGTCATCCTCGATCCAGCCCAGCAGCACCGGGGCGGCCACAAGGAGCATGTACGCCGTGACGACGAACGCGCCGATCGCGACGACCTCCCACGGCAGGGTGAAGCACGCGATCAGCAGGGCGATGACCATGACGCCCGCGAGGATCGCGACGCCCGTCGTGCCCTCGCGCTTGACCAGGTGCATGGTGTCAGGATGCACCTGATCCATTTCGGCGGCGTCTTCCATCATGTCGGCTTCGCCCGCCGTCTCGCGCGAGATGAAGGCGCGGTCGGCAACGGGGTCAGCCCGCTTCTCCACCTCGCGTGTCAGCATGAAGAGGATGTACGACGCGATGAGGACCAGGGCCGGGATCGGCGAGAGAAAGAGGAACGGAGAGACGAGCACCGCCAGCGTCGCGATGAGGCTGATGCCGATGAGCCAGCGCAGCGCGACCCGGCCCTCGCGGGCCATGTAGTGGAGGAAGCCCTCGTGTTCCAGCCGGACCCGTCCTGGCTCGACGTGAATCGTGGGTTCCATGCGGCGGTCTCCTTGTCGACGAACAGTTCGTCTCCTGCGCGCCTCCGTTACTCAAGTTTCGCTGACCAGATCACCAAAGCAAGGATTTCGCCAATTCGTTCTTTCCCGCACGAAGTCGAGCCGCATGCATGGGTGCGTGGCTGAGGGCGGACGCTGCGCTCTGTGAAAGATGTCACAATCCCGCAGCGGGTCTGATCAAC
>DATKJG010000168.1:0-7053 GCA_035543215.1 Phycisphaerales bacterium
AGTACGTCATCGAACGCGAAATCCCCGGCATCGGCAGCCTTTCGGCTGCTGCGCTCAAGGCCGCCTCGCAGAAATCCTGCAGCGTGCTGGAAGCGCTCGGCCCCAGCGTGCAGTGGCTGCACAGTTATGTCACCGCCGACAAGATGTACTGCGTGTATATCGCCCCGGACGAGAACCACGTGCGCGAACACGCCCGGCGCGGCAGCTTCCCGGCCAATCACGTCAACCGGGTCACGACCATCATCGATCCGACGACCGCTGAGTGAGCAGCCATCGCGGTCCTGAGAATGATGGACCGAATCCGTGATTTTCCGTGTGTAAGCGGGCGCGAATCCGTCGCGTCATAGCCAGGAGGTTCCAGCATGCGCCGCACTCTCGTTCTTGTCTACGGTTCCATCGCCTACGCCATGTTCGTCGGCGTATTCCTGTACGCCATGGGCTTCATGGCCAACGCGTTCGTGCCGAAGTCCATCGATGTCGGCGCGGGATTGCTGGGGGGCCCGGCGCTGGCGGTGAATCTCGGCCTGCTCGCGCTGTTCGCCCTTCAGCACAGCGTCATGGCCCGGCCGACGTTCAAGCGCTGGTGGACGCAGTTCGTGCCGCAGGAGATCGAGCGCAGCACGTACGTTCTGGCGTCGAACGTGCTGATGATCGCACTCTTTGTGCTGTGGCAGCCGATGCCGGCGATCGTGTGGAATGTCGACAACGCCATCGGCCGCATCGCGCTGTGGTCGTTGTTCGGCTTGGGCCTGGGGCTGGTACTGGTCACCACGTTCCTGATCAATCACTTCGATCTCTTCGGCCTGCGGCAGGTGTGGCTGGCCTGGCGCGGCCGGCCGTATGGCGAATTGCGCTTCGTGCAGCCGGCGGTGTATCGGCTCGTGCGGCATCCGCTGTATGTCGGCTGGATGATCGCGTTCTGGGTCACGCCCACGATGACCGTCGGGCACCTGCTGTTCGCCGCCGTCACGACCGCCTACATGCTCGTGGCGATCCAGTTCGAGGAGCGCAACCTGATCGAGTTCCATGGCGAGAAGTACCGCGAGTATCGCCACCGCACGCCCATGCTCATTCCCGTTCCGCGGCGAAAGGCTGCGAAAACGCGGATCGCCAGCGCCGCCCCGGTCGCCCCCGCTGCTGCCCCCGTCGCCACCACCACCACTGCCTGAGTCGCGCGGCCGCCTGGATGCGCGCCGCGGCGGCCTCCCGATTGGGAGGCCGCTCCTCGTACAATCGTGGCGGATGTTCGAGCATCGCCACCAGCCGCTGATCACGCGCGTCGCCTTCGTGCAGCGCCTCGTGAATCACGTGGTGCTGGCCCTGGGCCTGATCGTCTCGTCCCTGGTCATCGGCGTGCTGGGATATCACTGCATCGCCGGGCTCACGTGGATCGACGCCTTCGAGAACGCGGCGATGATTCTCTCGGGCATGGGGCCCGTGAACGAGATTGACGGCAACGCGGCCAAGATCTTCGCCGGCTGCTACGCGATGTTCAGCGGCGTGGTATTCCTCTCGACCGCGGCCATCCTCTTCGCGCCGCTGGCCCATCGCCTGCTTCACCATTTTCACCTGCAGCGCCGCGCCCCGGCAGGCGATGATGGCGCCGGGCAGGATGGCGACTACCCGGTCTGAGAATCCACCGCGCCATCGCGGTCGCGCGCTTGCCGGAACTGAACCATCCGCACAGATTCACAGGCGTTGCGACGGCTTGCGAAGCCGATCACACCCGTCGCGGCTTCGAAACCGACGTTTGTGTGCCCGGATTGCACGTGATCGGTCGGCGGACCTGAAGCCACGGAGTGCATCATGCCCTCGCCCGTTGAATTTGTGCCGGAGCCCGCAGCGGAAGTCGTAGTGGTTGACGAAACGCCACTCCCGCCACCGCCGCGGCTGACAGCACATCGCATCGTTCCCGCCCTGGCAGGTGGCGTATTCGCCGGCCTGCTGCTGGTCGGTCTTGGCTGTACGCCTTTCTTCACGCCCCAGAAGGCCCGCGTCGCGCCTGAACTGCCGACGATCGTGAACTCGGCGTACAGAGACGACTTCGCAGAGAAGCCGTTTGGCAGACCGGCCGCGGCGCAGCCGCCCTCCACAGAGGCTGCTCAGGTCGTCGCGCCTGCTCCAGTTCCGGCAGCCTCAAGCACCGCCAGCGCCGACCATTCGTCGGCGACCTATGGCGGCTCGATCCCGGTTGCGAGCCCGCCCAACCGCTTCATTATCTCCTGCGATCCGCCGCACGCCGGTGAGGATCGCAACGCGCCGCGTCCGGAGACGGCCATCCTGCAGGGCATCATGGCCGCGGCGGCGAACAAGGCCGTGCTGATCGACGGCGTGCTGTATCGCGAGGGCGATCCTTTCGGAGCCAGCGCCTGCCCGTGGCGCGTGGCGAAGATCGACCCGGCCTGGGTGCGCTTCGAGAAGACCTTCGGCGACCGCGTCTGCGGGGTGACGATCCGCTGGCAGAGCGGCAGCGACAAGCCACAACAGGCTACCGCGAAGCAGCGGTCGGCCGTCACCAGCGTCTCCAGATCGCGCTGAGAACATTCACCACGGAGATCACTGAGAACGGATCGAGCAATGGCTCGTGCAGACGCACGTCTTATCGGGCGCGCCCCTTCGCGGGCTTCTTCTTCCTCTGTGGTCGCCGTGTCTTCCGTGGTGAGTCTGCATCGCGCCCGACTCCGCTCTCCCGCGGCTTGCGGCGCTTGAGTTCCTCAAGCGGCATGCGCTCGCGCTCGCGGAACAGCAGCTTGATCGGCACTTCCGCGAACGGCAGGCGCTCGCGCATCTGGCCCAGCAGATAGCGCTCGTATTGGCCGTGAAACAGCGCCGGCTTGTTGACGGACAGCACAATGGTGGGCGGCTGCACCGTGACCTGTGAGACGAAATACACCTTGGCCCTCGCGCCGGCCTTGGATGATGGCCCGCGCTGCTCCATGATTTCGCGAATCGCCGTGTTCAGGCGGCCGGTCGTCTCGCGATGCGAGGCCTGCTGGTGCAGGTTGAACGCCATCGCCAGCAGATCCTGCAGCCCGCTTTCCTCAGTGGCGCTGACGAAGGCGATCGGCGCGTAATCCAAGCCGCGCAATTGCTGGAGCAGATACTCGCCGTAGTCGCCGGTCTTCAGACCCTTCTTCTCAGCGAGATCCCACTTGTTGACCACGATCACCGTGGGCTTGAAATGCTCCTGCAGTTCCTGTGCCAACTTCTGATCGACCTGTGAAACCTCGGCTGACGCATCCAGCAGCAGGAGCGCCACATCGCAGCGTTTGATGGCGTCGATCATCCGGCCATAGGCGTAGAACTCGACATCATCCGCGAAACTCTTGCGCTTGCGCAAACCGGCGGTGTCGATGGCGATGAGTGCACGGCCGTCGATCTCGAGCCGCACATCGACCGAATCGCGCGTGGTGCCGGCGATCTCGCTGACGATGACGCGCTCCTCGCCGGCCCAGGCGTTGATGAGCGTGCTCTTGCCGCTGTTGCGCTTGCCGACGATCGCGACCTTGACCTCGGCCCCCCCACTCTTTGAGTCATTCGTGTCGTCATCCTCGCCGGGCTTGCTCTCGGCGAGCGCGATGGGCCAGAGTTTCTCGTAGAGGGTTTCGCGCAGCTGGCGGATGTTGAATCCGTTCTCCGCGGAGACGCCAATGGGCTCGCCGAAGCCCAGGCCCGCGGCCTCCACGCCGTGTGCAATCCACTTCTCGCCATCGACCTTGTTGGCGACGCTGAGGACTTTCTTCGTCGCGTTCTTCTGCCGCAGCAGTTTCGCGATGGTGCGATCGAGGGCCGTCACACCGTCGTGAGCATCGAGCAGGAACAGGATCAGGTCGGCGTTGTCGATGGCGAGGCCAATCTGCCGCTCGATGTCCTTGGTCAGCGTCGAAAGGTCCGCGCCGACATCGTCGTAGCGTTTCCCCTCGGCCATGTACACGCCGTAGCCGCCGGTGTCGAAGATCTCGCAGGTAATCGAGGGAGTTCCGCGCGGCGTCTCCGTGGGCGGGTCGATCTCGATCTCAACGCCGATGCGGTCGCGCGTCACGCCCGGCGTGGGATCGACGATCGACACCCGCCGCCCGACGAGGCGGTTCAGCAGGCTCGACTTGCCGACGTTGGGCCGGCCGACGATGGCGACAGATGGGATGCGGGCGCGGGGCATGTGAAGGGCCGCGATTGTAGGTCAGCCACCGAGGTTCTCCCCGCGAGCGGATCTGTAGCGTCCGGTGAGACTGGCTATTCCACGCGCTTGATCGAGAGCGGCCGGGCCGACCACGGACCGAAGCGCTTGACGGTGTGACGCCAGTAGTCGAGATTCGCGTCCACGTCTGATGGCCGGCCGTCGTAGATCTCGGCTGTCACATCCACCAGCCTGACATTCTCCATGTGCCAGGCGTGATCGGTGTTCTCCTCGGTCCCGAGTTTCACGCGCCCCAGCGGGATGCCCGCGGTCGTGTGCAGATAGAGCGCCTCCTGCACGCGCGCGACATCAGCGGGGCGCGTGATGTAGCACTTGAATCGTTCGGGGCCGACGCGCCACTTCACGAGCCAGCGCGGCGGGTCCGCAGTCCCGCCCAGATTTGCCAGCGCGAAGATCCCGGCCGCGGCGACGATGGTCGCGGCGACGAAGCCCCGCCGGGAGACACGGCTCGGACGAGAGATCATGCGATGGCTCCGAACGCGGTAATCATAGAACACGCCGTCAATCCGCCGGCATGCGCTCTCGCATCCTGGCGAGATCGAGCACCGGCTGCTGCGGCAGACCTTTCTCGCCCAGCACCCAGCGCGGCCGGGTCTTCGGCCGCCACTGGAAACCGAATTCCTTGACCGCGGCGTCGGCGATGTGGGCCATCGCCTCTTCCGGCTTGTCGGTCACGATGATGCGGTCGTAATCCTTCTGTTCGATCGTGCCCTCGGCGATCAGGCGATCGCGCATGAACGCGCGCAGCGGCTCCCAGAAATCGCGCCCGATCATGATCAGCGGGAAGTTGCGCATCTTGCCGGTCTGCACCAGCGTCGCGATCTCGAACATCTCATCGAGCGTCCCGAAGCCGCCCGGCAGGGCGACGAACGCGTACGAATACTTCGCCAGCATCACCTTGCGCACGAAGAAGTACTGGAACTCCATGAACCAGTCCACGTACGGGTTGGGCTTCTGTTCCATGGGCAGGGTGATGTTGCAGCCGATGGAGCGGCCGCCGATGTCCTTGGCCCCGCGATTGGCGGCTTCCATGATGCCCGGCCCGCCCCCAGTCAGGACCGTGAAGCCGGTCTGCGCAAGCAGGCGTCCCATCTCGCGGCCGAGCGTGTAATAGGGATGATCATCCTTGAATCGGGCCGAGCCGAACACCGTGACGCACGGGCCGACGAAGTGGAAGCGCCGGAAGCCGCGGAACAGTTCGCGCGAGATGCGGAACAGGCGCGCGAACTCGCCGAGGCGGCTGCGCGGGCCTTCGAGGAACAGCTGCTCATCCACATCGCCGGCACGCTTGCCCCAGCGGTGATTGGGTGCGGGCGGGGGCGGAGGCGCGGCGGACGGGCGAGATTCGGTGACGGTGGTCATGGGAAGGAGGGCAAGGTAGAGCACGCGCGGCCTTCGTGTCTCGTCAGCCGGCAGAAACTGCAGACGATTCAGATGCCGCAGATATTCACGGATGTGCCTCCTGATGCATGTTCAGCGGTATCAGTCGCGCTGTAGAGTGCATGACTGGAACAGGTATCTCGCGATTCCTCATCGTCAGGGAGTTTCATGATCTCACGCCCAGATTGTGCGCCGCTGTCAGCGGCGCTTGCGGCCGGATTGCTCGCAATCTCAATGCCCGCGCGGGGGCAGGCTGTGTCAGCGACCGCATCGACGCGCGCCACAACGCAGTCCAGCGCCGCGTATCGCGCCAACTTCGCCGCCGTGCAGATGGCGATGCAGAAACTGGATGACGACAGCGCCTTCTGCCAGATGTCCTCGCTGACGCAGACCGGCCAGGGGCGCGATGTGTTCATGCTCACGCTCTCGACCGACCCGGCCAAAGCGGCTGAGTCTCAGCCGGCGGTGCTGATCGTCGCCGGGCTCGATGGCCGGCATCGAGTCGGAGTCGAGACCGCGCTGCGCGTCGCCGAGCATCTTCTGAAGGATCACGCCGACCTGCTCAAGGACACCACGTTCTACATCGTGCCGTGCGCCAACCCCGATGGCTTCGAGTTCAACAGCGGCAAGGTCAACAGCGGGCACATCGGCAACCTGCATTCGGTCGACGGCGATCGCGACGGCGCGGCGGATGAGGACGGCCCGGCCGACATCAACGGCGACGGCATCATCACGCAGATGCGCCGGCTGAGCCCGCCGCTGGATGATCGCGCGACGCATCTGCCAGATCCGATCGAGCCGCGGCTGCTCAAACGGGCCGATGCCGCCAAGGGCGAGCGCGCTCTCTACGCGCTGTACACCGAAGGTCTCGATTCTGATGGCGACGGCGAGATTGCGGAAGACGGTCCGGGCTTCGTCGATCTCGACCACAACTTCATGCATCGCTATCCCGAGCATGCAATGGATGCCGGCGCCGTGCCCGTCAGCGAGCCTGAGGCCGTGGCGCTCGCGGATTTCGTGATCAAGCACCGCAACATCGTCGCGGCGATCACCTACGGCCGCCACGACAACGTGATCAACGTGCCCGACGGGCGCGGCGCCGACGCCTCCGGTCAGGGGCCGCGCGATCTCGATGCCGGCGACGTCGACTACTACCGCGAGGTTTCAAAGAAATACAAGGAACTGACCGGCCAGACGCGCGCGGCGGGCGGCGACTCCGCCGGCAGCTTTGAGGCGTGGGTGTACGCGCAGCGCGGCATCCCGAGCTTCGCCACGACGCTGTGGGGCCGGCCCGATCTGAAGGAGGAGCCGCGCAGCGGAGCCGGAGGCGGCAGCAACGACCGCGGCGGTGGCGGCGGCGCTGGGGGGCCGCGCGACCCGGTCAGCGGCGTGTGGAGCGGCAGCGTCAACGTACAGGACATGGGCGAGGTCGCCTACACCATCACGCTCACGCTCGCGCCCGACAATTCCATCGC
>DATKJG010000169.1:0-9077 GCA_035543215.1 Phycisphaerales bacterium
TCATGATCACGTCCGGGTCCTGACGCACGGCGGCGCGCAGCGCGCTTGGGAAGTCGATCACGTCGAGGCCGATCTCGCGCTGGCTGATGTACGACTTCTTGGGCACGAACAGGTACTCGACCGGATCCTCGATGGTGATGATGTTGTTGGCGTGCCGCTGATTCATGTGATCGATGATCGCGGCGAGGGTGGAACTCTTGCCCGAGCCCGTCACGCCGCACACGACGACCAGGCCTTCGTGCGTGTGCTCGGAGACGTGTTCGTACACAGGCGGCAGGTGCAGATCGTTGAAATCGGGAATCTTGGGATTGACGCGGCGGATGGCGGCATGCAGGCCGCCGCCGGCGTGGAAGACGCTGCAGCGGAAGCGCGTGGTAAGGCTCTCGGAGTGCGAGAAGTCGACGCCGCCGCGCACCTCGAGCGTCTGCTTCATGTGCTCGGGGATGAGCGGCGTCAGCAGTTGCTTGGTGTCCTCAGGCGTGAACGGCGGAGAGTTGATCTCGTGCAGAACCGCGGCGACGCGCAGCACCGGGGGCGAACCCACCTTGATGTGCAGGTCGCTCGCCTCCACTTCAGACATCTTCGAGAGCAGCCGTTGGATCGTCAGCGCGCTAGGCATGTTGGGTTACCCTTGGTGTGGTCTGAGCGCAGGCCCTTCATCTTGCCAGCGGAGGCACGCTCCTGCAAGCACGGAACGAACACTTGACGGGATTGTTACCGCCGGTTCGGGAGCTGGTCGCGGCGACTCCCTGCAAAGACGGGCGGGCGGCTCCCAACAATCGCTGCGGTACAGTGTGATTGTCATGGCCATCGCCCACGTATGCGTGCAATGCGGCAGGGACTTGGCGCGCGTGCGTCCGCAGCGCGAGCCGCACTATGGCCTGAACCTGCTTCGCTGCCCGACGTGCGGGGCGGCATCGGTTCGACGGATGCATCCCGTGCAGGGCGGCTGGCGCAGATTTCGCCGGCTCGATTTCGTCGCAACCATGATCTTCCTGCGACTTGTCGGCATCTCGACCCTCACGCTGTTCTGCGCCCTGAGCTCGATCTTCACCATTGCACTGGCGAGCGAGCTGCGCCTGGGAGGCAATGAGCGTCTGCCGCGCGAGGCCGTGGTATTTGCGGTCATGCTCTTCATCATCGTGCCCACGTTGCTGGGGGCCTTTCTGACAGCCGCGTTCGCGCACATTCCGCGCTGGAGAATGTGGCTGGGCTGGCTGGCGTGGATGGGGCTGATCCTGTTCATGATCGCGCTGCACGGTCCGCTGGATTCACAGTTCGATCCGCGGCCGAATCCGAATCGCTCCGTCGCGATCCTGCCGTGGCTGGCGGATGGCTGCTGGTACATCGTGCTGCCGGGCCTGCTGGCCACGCTGGCGATCCTGGTGGCGGCGACGCCGGGCATCGTTCTTGGACGACTGCTGCTGCGCCTGCGCGACATGCTCATTCGCAGCAAGTGGCGCTGGCGGCGGAAGCGGCTGCGACTGGCTGGAGCGGCCAATGTCTAGCGGCACTCATCTCCAAACTGTGACGCGGGCAGAGCCGCCGGCCTTGGCCGATGTGCGGGTCTCCACGCTCATCGGCGACCGGCTGTGCATCAAGTGCGGCTACAACCTCATCGGCCAGCCCATCCTGCGCGAAAGCCACTACGACATGCTCATTGTCCGCTGTCCGGAATGCGCGACAGTGGCCAGCGTGCAGGAGTATCCTCTGCTGGGCCGCTGGGCCAATCGCTGGGCGTCGCTGCTGGCGGCAGCGTGGATGCTGGCGCTCGTCGTGCTGTGGCTGGGCACGTCCGCGGGAATCTTCGGGTTCGCGGTCGGCAGCGCCGAGGTGGCCACCGAGACCTATGGCGATCTCATCTATCAGAAGTTCAATCAGTGGCAATTGCAGCAGCAGGCAGCCGGCGGAACCACGGCCGGGGGCAACACTGTGATCCTGCCCGGCGGATCGCGCATCGTCGTCAACATGAACACCAGCGATTTCACGGCCTGGTGGAAGCAACAGGATCGCGCGGCCCTGCTGCGCGAGGCTGGAGGAATCTTCAGCGGCTTCAACTGGATCGTCTGGTACATCTGGATGTGGATGGCGATCGCATGCGCGCTGCTTGGGGTGATCTGGGCCACGGCGCTGCTGGCGCGCGGCCGGCGCGGATTGCTTGTCTGGGGCCTTATCATCATCCTGACAGCGGCGGTTATCGGCCTGATTCCCATCCTCGACTGGCTGATGAACACCCCGACCTGGACGAGGCAGGCGGCGGGGCAGCAGATCGCGCCGACGACGCTTGCCCTCTCGCTGCTGTGGGGAGCGATCTGGCTGACGGCCGGCCTGATGTTTGGCCGCTCCATCACGCGCGGCCTGATCCGGCTCATGCTCCCGCCGCGCATGCGCTCATCGCTGGCGTTTCTCTGGCTGGCCGACGGTCTGGAGCCGCCGACAGCGACGTAAAGTCGAAAAGTCAAAAAGTCAAAATATCGAAAGTCATGAGTCCAATCTTCGGCAACGCCACTGCATGCATTGGCTTTCGCCTTTGGACTTTTCGATTTTCGGCCTTGCTCGCTCCTGCTATCCTTCCCACTCATGGCGATGGCGCGCACCACGGAGAAAGCCGGGAAGAACGCCGAACCGACGCTCAAGCAGCGCTATGCATCGGTGCGGGAGCGCGTCGCTGAGGCGGCGCGGCGGTCGGGGCGAACGCCCGAATCGATCATGATCATCGCCGTCACCAAGTACGCGGCCATGGATCAGGTTCGCGAACTGGTGGAACTGGGCCACACGGACCTCGGCGAGAATCACGTCCAAAGCCTCGTGCAGCGGGCGGCTCAGATCGACGAGTTCCTGCAGCGACGCCGGCAACTCTCCTCGAACCGGGGGGCGAACCTGCCCAAGCAGATTCGCTGGCACATGATCGGCCACCTGCAGCGCAACAAGGTTCGCAAGGTCCTGGGTGTCGCCCGGCTGATTCACAGCGTCGATTCGCTGCGCCTGGCTGAGGAGATCCAAGCCGCCGCAGGTCGCCTCGAGCAGCCCGTCGAGGTGCTGGTGCAAGTCAACGCCTTCGGCGAGAAGAGCAAGTTCGGCATCGCTCCGGCCGCGGCGCGGCACCTGATCGATCAGATCGACACCATGCTGCACCTGCGGGTGCGCGGCCTGATGTGCATGGCGCCCGAGACCGAGGATCAGCAGAGCCTGCGGCCGGTGTTCGAACGCACGCGCGAACTCTTCGAGGAACTCAGGCGCGTGGGCTCGGCGGGCGACCGCTTCGACATCCTCTCAATGGGCATGACCAGTGATTTCGAGGTCGCCATCGAATCCGGCGCGAACATGGTGCGCATCGGCTCGGCGATCTTCGGCGACGAGCGCGCGGCGGAGGCGCTTGACGACGATTCGAGCGACGACTCATCGGACGATGGCGACAGTGCCGGATGAACGCGACTACTCGCGGGGCCGGTAGATGACGTATCCGCCGATGCTTTCCGTTTGCGCGTAGTGCTGCTGAATCGCCTTTGTGACGTCGGGGCCGAGGAACAGCTCGCGGTACCACCACGAATCGGGATCGGCTTCGTACGTGAGCGCGATGACATCGAACTCGCGGGCGGCGATGCGCGCCATGAACTCGTCGATCCACTCACGATGCGACTGCTCGAAGCCGCGGAAGATGAACGCGTCGCTGATGACCGGCTTCTGATCGAGCAGGACTGCCAACGTGGGATCGTCGCTGAAGAATCTCTTGCCGGCGAGCAGATTGTCGAGAGCGTGGGGATCATCACTCGGTTCGGGTTGGCCGCTGCGGATTGCCGATACGGCGCGGCTGATGTCCTGCCACAGCCGCTGCTTGATCACCGCCTGCGACGACCAGCCCACGGCGCAGGCGATCAGCAGTTGTGCGACGGTCCACGGAAGGCGAACGACTGATGGTGCATCGTCACCGGGCGTTGTTGAATCCTGAACGGCGCCGGCCCGCGACCACAGGTCGCCCGCGACGACGGCCGTAATCGCAGCGAGTTCGAGGATGTGATTCTCGCCTACGCCGATGTCGGCAAACATGACCGCCAGCACGCCGCAGCAGGCGACCCACGCGATGTGAAGCACGTTGAGATCGCGGCGGGCCGCCGCCAGGAGCACCGCCAGGGCCGCCGGCGGCACGAGCACCCATGTCGTCGGCGACCATTCGCTGACGAACCCGAGCATGCGGCGCTGCGACCAGGTGATGACCGATCCCCAGCCTTGCCATCCGGTCGCGCCCGAATGCAGCAGGTTCTCGACCAGCCGGCCGTCGGTGGTCATGTTCAGCATGAGGAGCCCACCGCCGGCCACCAGCGCGCCTGTGGCGACGAACGCGACCAGGCTCGTACGGTTGCGCCAGAGCAGCCACAGCCCGATGGCGAGCGCGGCCCATACCGCTGTAAGTTTGGCGAGGAAGGCCAGGGCACACAGAACACCGGCGATCGCCCCGGCGGCGGGGCCGGTGCGGCGCGAGATGATCCACAAGGCCCACAGTTGCAGGGCCAGCGCCAGGCCATCGCTGCGGATCGTGCACAGCGCCTGCACGCCGGTGGGAGAAGCGACCACGCACGCGGCGAGCGCGCCGGCCACGACGTACGGGCAGCCGCGCAGGCGCGCCAGGGCGATGATCGCCAGGGCCCATGCCAGTGCGCTGGCGAAGGCGATGGCGCGGCCGGAAACAAGCCATGCCTCGGCGTTGGAGGCGCGGGAGCCGATGGCGTGCCTGAGACCTGCGTGCAGCAGAATGTGCAGCGGCATGTAGCGCGTACCGCCGAAGGTGCCGGCGTCGTCGCGCAGCGGCGGGTACAGCGCTCCATGCTCAGCGTGCCATCCCAGCGCGATCCACGAGCCCGAGGCGATGTTGATCCAGTGCCGGTCGCGCGCATGCGCCAGCGCGAGTGCGCCGGCGATCGCCACCGCGCCGACGATCAGCGCGATCAGCAGCAGCGTGACCAGCGCCTGCACCCAGCGCGGCGCCTCGAACGGCGGCGCACTCGCGCCGTCGCCGGGGCCGTGTGCCGCCGACGCCGGCGAGATCGAGATCACCTGCGGCCGGGAGGTTGGCGGCATCGCCCCTCATTATCGTCCTGAGAATCGAAAACCGGAGACTGACGCTGAGATTTGCCGCGAAAAAACGCGCTGCATCAGCGGATCAGGCGACCTCGTCGTGAATGCTGCAGTCAACCCCAATGGGTGATGACTGCCAGCAGATCGTTGACATCCACGCGGTTGTCGCCCGTGGCATCGCCCGCACACAGGTTCGGCGGCGGGCACACTCCCCAGTTGGTAATCACACCCAGCAGGTCGTTGACATCGACGACGCCATCGTGATTGAGATCGCCCACGCGTGTCGAGCCCAGCGGGAGGGCGAGCATGTCCATGTCAAGCGGCGCGCTCTTGCCGCGCGCCACCCAGCGGTCGTAGGCGTTCTGCCCGGTCGTGTTGGTGGTATTCGTATCGCGCAGGAACTCGACGTATTCCTTGCTGGAGGTCTGGTAGTACAGCGTCACCACGGCCCGTGCAGCCCCGGTCGGGATCGCGAAAACGGTGTCG
This sequence comes from Phycisphaerales bacterium, assembly GCA_035543215.1. Lineage (GTDB taxonomy): Bacteria > Planctomycetota > Phycisphaerae > Phycisphaerales > SM1A02 > DATKJG01. The sequence continues at coordinate 5,560 of DATKJG010000169.1, forward strand.
TCCCAATGCTGCTGATCGGCGTAGGTCGCGCCGATGGGCGCGGCCTGGATTGCCGCGAACGCGCTGTTGGTGAAGCCCTTGGGAGGAATGCGATTGTCCTTGAGCGGGACGTTGTTCAGCGCGAGGTGGAAACTCATCCCCGCCGGCAGATTGGTTGCCGCAGCCGTCGCGGCGTCCATGCCGAAGCGGGCTTCGTACACCTTCGTGTCGCCGGTTGTCAGGACCGCGCTCACCGGTTCATAGCGGCCGCGTTCGGCGATGAGCTGATCCGCGATGTCGTAGAACTTCACGTTCAGCCATATGCGACGGCCTTCGGGATAGCCCGTCGGCAATTTGTGGCCCGACCAGTTGATGATGCGCACCTTCAGGTCGCCGGCAATCTGCGATAACTGCATGTCGCTCGCGGCCCGCAGGAAGTTCGTCGTGCGCTGCAGCGCAAGGGCTACCTTCTCAGGCGTAAGGTTGCTGCCGGCCTGACCATACTGGTCATAGACGGCACCCAGGATCCACGTGTTGGCGCCGATGAACGAGTGCTCGGCGATGTCGGGTCGCGGTGGAATCTTCGAGCCTGGCTCGGGGTCCCAGAAGGTGCACAGCCCGCCGAAGTGCTTGGGCATGTGGCAGTCCTGGCAAGACCGCATGATGTACGTGGGATGATCGCCGCCGAAACGATGATCGGGGAAGAACACGCCGCCGCTGGCGAAGGCGCTGTTGAGCCATTCGCTGTAGGTGCGCTGCTCGGGCATCATGTCATACGAGTTGCCAGTCGGGTGCGCAGCGTTGTTGGCGTTGAGCACATAGGTCCCGTTGGTCTGCCGCGTGTACATCGCATTGCTGACATCGTGACATGTGCCGCACAACTGGCCCGTGCGGTGAAACGGTGAGACGAGAATGGGCACGCCGTGGAAATTGATCTGGACATCGTCGAGCGGGCCGCGCCGCGTGTCATCGGGATCGACCACGTAGCGCGCGTTGCCCGGTTGCGAAGGCAACAGGCCGGCGTTGGAAAGGGCGGTCAGGATCGGGCCATCCTCAACGGGATTTCCGACATGACTGACCGGATCAACCAGCCGGTGGCAGAAGTTGCACGAGACGCCATCCTTATCGCCGAGGTTGTTGAATGCCGAGCCATCGGTGGGCACGCTGCGCCCCCCCAGCCAGGCATTCGGCGCGTGACAGCGAATGCACGCGTCGCCGCCGAACGCCGCATCCTGGTTGGCGATAGCCAGAGCCGCATGCCATATCGGATCGCGGGCGGCCTGCGCCATCACGCTTGTGCTCCAGTTGTCCCACGGCGGCACCACTTCATTGTCGTTGCCGTCGAACTCAAACTCGTGGCACTGACGGCAACTGTTGGGACCGGACAAGATGTCGTTCAGCGTCATTTCCTGGGTGCCGGGCTCGAAGAAGTCCTGCACGGTGGAGGGAATCTGCGTCTGCTGAGCGCGGAGCGTCTCCCCAAGGCCGGCGGCGATCACAGCCGCCGCCAAAGATGTGAAGACTCGGACCCCTTTCGGCCGTCGAACTGAGGTCTGCACGATCCGGTTTCTCCTTCGCTGCTCGATCAATCACGCCGCGGCCTTCGTTGAACGAGCGGCGACAGGTAAATGACGCTAAGTATCTGATAGTGCTGCGGATGCGATCGTGGGCGCGGCAGCGTCAATCTTACTCCGGATTGCGAGCCCGGCAACCAAAATGACGCCCTCAACCTGGCAAATCAGGCAAGGCTGAGGCACAGGTGCGGATTCGTCGGGGAGGCCGCGGTACGGATGATTCGGTCGAACGCCCACGCGGGTTGCATGGTCAGGTCGCAGTCGGCTTCCAGCGGAGTCCGGCATTGCGGCACTACACTGGACGGCATGCCTCGAGAGGTGGATGTCGATCTCGAATCTCGCTCGCCATTGATCGCTGCGGTCCGGACCGCGGCGATGTCCGTGGTCATCGCCGCGATTCTCGTTTGTGCAGGCTGCGCATCGCCGCCAGCCGGCCCCGAGGTGTTGACGATTGCCTCCGCGGACTATGCCGCGGCCTTCGACGCGGCCGTTGAGGCCGCTCGCCGCGATGGCATGCCCGCCATTCTGCGCGACCGCCGCAGCGGCGTGATCGAAACGCAGCCGCGCGTCGCCGGCTCGATCCTTGAACCGTGGCGTGGCGACAACGCGTCACTCGATCAGGGGCTCGAGAACACCGTGGCCTATCAGCGCCGCCGCGCTCGATTCGAGTTCGCCCCAGCCGGGTTCGTAGCGCCGGACGAGATCACCACGACGCAGCCGCTGCCTGGTCCGGATGTGGTGAACGCCCAGCAGGCGCCACTGGACCTGACGGCCGGAAGCGGCGACCTTGAACTGCGAGTCTGGGTGTACATTGAGCGTGCATCCGTGCCCGGCCAGCGCCGCAGCACGTGGACGCGCAGCAAGGCCACGCAAACGCAACTCGTGTATCCCGAAGGCATGAAAGATCGCAAGGGCATTGCCATGACCTGGACACCCGCGGCACGCGATCCCGACTACGAACGCCGCCTGCTGCAGCACGTGAAGGAAATCGTGGATCAACGCTCACAGGGTGCCCAGACGCAGCCGTTGGCGATGATCGACGAACCTTCGGACGGCGAAACCGAATAAGCACCATGTGTGCAAGGTCCCCCGGCCGCGCCGGGGGCGAATGGACAAACTGACCCTGATCTCTGCCCCCCACCGCCATGGCCGCCACAAACATCGCTGAACTCGAAGCCTCCGCCCAGAAGTTTCGCAACGACTACAACGCCGCGAAGGGCCAGATCTCCAAGACAATCGTCGGTCACGACGAAATCGTCGATGGCGTCCTGATCTGCCTCTTCGCCGGCGGCCACGCGCTGCTCGAAGGCGTGCCGGGCCTGGGCAAGACGCTGCTCATTCGCTCGCTGGCCGAGGCCCTGCACCTCAACTTCAACCGCATTCAGTTCACGCCCGACCTCATGCCGGCCGACGTGACCGGCACGACGATCGTGGTGGAGAGCGACAAGGGCCGCGAGTTCCAGTTCCGCAAGGGCCCGATCTTCGCGCAGATCGTGCTGGCCGACGAAATCAACCGCGCCACGCCCAAGACGCAGTCATCGCTGCTGGAGGCGATGCAGGAGAAGTCCGTCACCGTCGCCGGCACCACCTACAAGCTCGATGCGCCGTTCTTCGTGATGGCGACGCAGAACCCCATCGAGCAGGAAGGCACGTATCCGCTGCCCGAGGCGCAACTGGACCGTTTCTTCTTCAAACTCGAAGTCGGGTACTCCAACCGCAAGGAGTTGTCGGAGATTCTCAATCGCACGACGGCCGGCGTGCAGCCGAAGATCGAGGCCGTGCTGGACGGGCCAACGATTCTCGCGCACCAGCAACTGGTGCGTCGCGTGATCATTGCCCCGCACGTGCAGGATTACGCGGTGCGCGTCGTGCTGGCGACACACCCCCAGGGCGAACTCGCGACGCCGATGGTTAATCAGTTCCTGCGCTTCGGCGCCTCGCCCAGAGCGGCCCAGTCGCTGGTGC
>DATKJG010000170.1:0-6502 GCA_035543215.1 Phycisphaerales bacterium
TCATCGCCGTCGCGCGTCAGCAGCAGCGGCTCATCGAGATAGCCCTCCATGAACGAGAACGGATGGGCCTGCTGCGGGGTGCGCACCGCTTCCTGATCCGCAGCCAATTGCCAGGAGCGCGCAAAGAGACGCTCGCGCGCCGCGACGAACACCGCTGGATCGCTGTACACGCGCGCCGGAAGCGTCCTGGCAATGGTGATGTCGGGATCGATCTCGATGACCTGCGGCGAATCGGACATCGCGGCATTATGGCAGCGATTGGCTATCATGCCCGCTTCACCCACAGGAGCGTTCGCCGTGCATCAGATCAGGCTGTTCAAGGGCGTGGAGACCGAAGTTCGCGATATGGAGAAGGAGATCAACCACTGGTTGAAGGACACCAAGGCACGCGTGGTGCACCTGGCCAGCAACATCGCGCCGCAATCGAATGATCCTCAGGCGTTCGCAGGCCCCAAGAGCCGCCAGTTCGCGCCGTCGGATCTGTTCGTCGCGATCGTGTATGACACGTGAACCGGCGATCGGGACCGCGAGCGCCGATCAGGCAGTCGTCCATGAAATGGTGGGTTCACGAACTCTACGCGCAAGGGCTCTACGCCGAGCTGCTCAGCCAGATATTCTGGGTGTTGCTGTCGATCACGCTGCATGAACTCGCGCATGGCTGGGCGGCGATCTGGCAGGGCGACAACACGCCCATCACGTATCAGCGCATGACGCTGAATCCGATCGTGCACATGGGTGGGTACTCGCTGATCATGTTCGCGATCTGCGGCATTGCGTGGGGCGTGATGCCGGTGGATCCGAGCCGCTTTCGCTGGAAGCGGCGCGGGCGCATCGTCGTCGCCGGCGCTGGCCCGGCAATGAACCTGCTGATCGCGTTTGTGACGCTCACTGGTGCGTCGCTATGGATGAACTACGGGCCGTCGAGCAACGCCTCGCTCTATCACAACGTCTGGGTGTTCCTGATGACCGGTGGGTGGCTGAACGTCTTTCTTGCGATGTTCAACCTGCTGCCGGTACCGCCGCTGGATGGCTCGGACATCCTCTCGGGCTTGTCGTTCACGTTCTACCGCTGGTACCAGAATCCCCAGGTGCAGCAGATCGGATTCTTCATTCTCCTGGTGATCTTTATCAGCGACATCGGCTGGCTGATCCAGGCGGCGGCGTCGCACGTGTCGACCGAGTACGTCTTCGGGCTGATTCGTATGCTGCCAGGCGGGCCGTGAGCGTCTTGGCGTGGCGTGACAGATCGCGCGTGCTTGATTTGCCGCTGTGGGTCGCTATCCTGTGCGGTTCGCATTCGCCGGCCAAAGCGAGGCCGCACTCCCGGGTTTGCCGGAATCCCGACCTTTGCGTCGATTCCTGCGATCCCGAACGCCCGGGCCCACAGCCTCGCCGACCGCCACCCCCTTTGGACCTCGCCGCATTGTGCGAGCAAGGTCAGTCGAGGCCGGCGCCTGGAAGGAGTTCGCATGGTCGTTTTGCGTCTGAAGCGCATGGGTCGTCGGCATCGCGCGTTCTTCCGATTGAACGCGATGGACAAGCGCGCGCCGCGCGATGGTCGCGTGCTTGAGGAACTGGGGTACTACGACCCGATCGCTCCTGCTGAGAAGCAGTTGCTGCTCAAGAACGATCGCGTGCAGTACTGGCTGAGCGTCGGCGCTCAGCCCAGCGACACGGCGCGCTCCCTGATTCGCAAGGCCGGTATCGAGATCGCGCCTCGCGACAAGTCCGTTCGCGCAATGAAGGCCAAGGCGAAGGCCAAGGCGTAGTCCGGCTCGCATGCGAATCGATGTGCTCACCCTGTTTCCGGAGATCTTCCCGAGCGTGCTCGGGACGAGCATCCTGAAACGGGCGGCTGAGGCCGGAATCGTGTCGTATCACACGCACGACATCCGCGACTGGGCCGACAACAAGCACCGCAAGGTCGATGACCGGCCTTTCGGCGGCGGCCCGGGAATGGTCATGATGTGTCAGCCGCTGCACGACTCAGTCGTGGCGGTGGAAAGCCTGGATCAATGTCCGGCAACTCGAGTTCTGCTCAGCCCACAAGGCGAGCCTCTGGGTCAACGCAGAGTCGAGTGGCTGGCGCAGCAAGGGCGATTGCTCCTGATCGCCGGACATTACGAAGGGGTGGACGAGCGCGTCATTGAGGAGCTGCAGCCTCTGGAGATTTCTGTCGGCGACTTCGTCGTCTCCGGAGGCGAGATTCCTGCCCTGCTCCTGATCGACTCCGTCGTCAGGCTGCTGCCCGGCGCGCTCGGCCACGAGGATTCGGCCGCAGAGGACTCATTCGCCCCACGCGGCGCCGATGGACAGCGGCTGCTTGACTGTCCGCATTACACCCGCCCGCGCGAATGGCGCGGCCGGGAGGTTCCCGAAACGCTCCTGTCCGGCGACCACGCGTCGATCGAACGGTGGCGCATGCAGGAGATGCTCAGCCGGACGCGGCGGCGGCGTCCGGATCTGCTCCGTTAGCCCCCGCCCCCCACCCTCTGCCCGGGGGTTTGCGAGACCAAGCCATGAATCCCACCCAAGTCGTCGAAGACATCATTTCCAAGCAACTGAAGGCGAAGAAGGACATTCCCGACTTCACCATCGGCGACACGGTCAACGTGCACGTGCGCATCATCGAAGGCGACAAGGAGCGCATCCAGATCTACCAGGGCGTGCTCATCGCGCGCAGGGGACGCGGAATCAATTCAACGATCACCGTCCGCCGCATCGTCGCCAACGAAGGCGTCGAGCGCGTGTTCCCGCTGCACTCGCCGCGGATCGCGCAACTGGAAGTGGTGCGCCGCGGCGACGCCCGCCGGGCGAAACTGTTCTACTTGCGCGATCGCGTGGGCAAGAGCCGCCGGCTGCGCGATCAGCGCCGCGGCCTGAAGAACGTCACCGACATGGTCCCCGGCAGCGAATCGAGCGAGCCCGCCAACGCCGCCGCCGCCGAGGCCGCCGGGAAGAACTGAACGCCAAACCTTGCGCGTCAAAACAGAAGCCGAGCCGCAGCCAATGCTGCGGCTCGCTTGCTTGCGGTTCGGACGTGTGTCGACTTATTCCTGTCCCGGAACGCGCTCGACCGCGGTGATCGCGGCCATCACGTCGGCGCAGATCGGGAACACTCGATCCAGCTGCGTCATGCGGAACAGGTACTGCACGCTGTTGGCGGTGTTGGCGAGGGCGATCTTGCCGCCACCGTTCTTGGCCATCTTGTTGAGCGCCTCGACGAGGCAGCCCATGCAGGCCGAATCCATGAACTGCACGTTCTGGATGTCGAGAACGAAGTGCCGGGCGCCCGATTCAGTCAGCTGATCGAGCAGGCCGTTGAGCATTTCGACGCCGCGCTCCAGCCGCAGTTCGGTGACCGTGAGCGTGGCGACCGCCGTCTGACCCATCATCTCAACCTCGGCAATGCGATTTGGCTTGCGGACGGCGCTGGCCGCAGCATCACCTTGCTTGTTCGGTGGGTTCAACATGGTCACGACTCCATTCCATCCACCCGGATGAACTGGGTTCTGACGGGGCCGACAGCGAAACGACTCCGACGATATGACGAACATCGCGGCGCTTCTGGCCTGCCATCGTCAATCGTGCAATGCCGCATAAGCCGCCCGGCCACGCCGTGTTGTGTGAACTGATGAAGTTCGGCGGGCGGCGCACCGCGGGCGAAATTTCACGCCGGCGCCGCTCATCCTGCCTGCGAGCGATACGCTGTCTGGTTGGGCTGGGGGAACTGCGCCGCAAACGTACTCTCGAACCGCTTGGGCTTGGCCTTGAGTCGGGCAGGCTGTGCAGGATCGATCGGCGCGGGCTGGACGCGCGGCGCGGCCGGATTGCCGCCGATCAGCGTGCCGCTCGGCATGGGACGTGCCTCGCCGGCTTGCGTACCGGGTATCGCCAACCGCGGCTGAGCCGGCGCCTGACGCCCTAGCGGATTATCCGCTGACGATGGCACGCGCGGGCTGTTGACCGGAATGCCGGTGGAGGGCATTCCGCTGCCGCCGTCGGTTACGCGGCGCGACCGCGCGCTGTCGATCGATCGCTCCATTGCCTGGAGTATGTGACGGACGCGGGATGCCGCTGATTTTTGCATGTCCATGGCGCGAACACTCCTGGATCGCTGACGCACGGACTATCGGCCGAGAATACCGGCCGCTTTGCTCAATCGCGCACTTAGACTGCAAGTCTCGCATAATCCGAACGCATAACCGCGCGCGGACGTGCGCCGGACGCCCCGACCGGGTTCGGCGGCAGTGAGGAATCGAATCTAGGCGCCATCGCCACGACGCCTGGCGGCCTCCGACACGACGTCGTAGATGCTGGCGAGCAGGCCAACCATCGGGAACTTCCCCTGCAAGGGGGACGGCCCGAGTCGGCGAAGAAGGGCATGCTTGACCGATTCGCGCGGCGTGAACGAGCCGAGATCCTCGATCTCGCCGGCGCCGCGCCAGAAGTCCTCGAGCAGCGACTCGAGCGGAGGCGCGCCCGATGACGGCGCCTGCATGGTGGCTTGGCCGTGCGCCGAAGCCACGCCCTGTGTCTCCAGCAACCGCGCCTGGCGCAGGCGCTCGATCAGTCGCTCCGCTGGCATGCCCAGCAGCGTGAAGATCAACAGAGGCTGATCGGAGAGTTGATCCGCGACAAGATGGGCCGCAGCAGCCACGTGTTTGCAGGCGCCGTGATTGGCGGATGCAGCCTCGCACGTGCACGCCAATTGCAGCGAAGAGGCAGGCGGAAGCAGCGCCGAACCGTGCTCAGCGAAGAGTTCATCCAGTCCGGGCGGCAACTCGCCGCTCAGGAGTTTGGCGACATGGATCGCCTCCACGGCCATGGCATCGATCAATCGCTGCCACTGTGCTTCGTTCAAGGCCGTCACGCCGATGCGCACCACATAAGGCCGTGCGGCAGTACCCTGCACGCGCGCATCGATCTCTCCAGCGAGAATCTGGAGACTGGCGATCTGACCGGCCCGGGCATACTCAAGTCCCGTGCCCATGCCATCCGCATCGAGTCGCGACTCGATGAGCCGCAGCCATCGGCCTGCCAGCGCGGTGCGCGCCACCGGACCTTCGCGCGACGAGAGCCTCATCCCATTCTTGATGCGGCGCGGACCATCGACGCGCCGTTCGACGAACCGCTTCTCCGGCGGCAGCGAATTCGGCGGAAGAGGTGGGCGCGGGGCAGTGCTCATGCGTCGCCCTCCATCGCGCTGGTGCGCAGGGCCAGCAGGTCGCGCAACTGGCCGGTGGAGAGTTCAGTCAGCCACGACTCGCCCGAGCCGATGATGTTCCGCGCCAGTTCCGTCTTCTGCTCGATCATCTGATCGATGCGCTCCTCCAGCGTGCCCAGGCAGACGAACTTGTGCACGTGCACGCGGCGCGTCTGGCCGATGCGGAACGCACGATCGGTGGCCTGGTTCTCGACAGCAGGATTCCACCAGCGATCGAAGTGGAACACATGGCTGGCGGCGGTGAGATTCAGGCCGACGCCACCGGCCTTGAGCGAGAGGATGAACACCGGCGCGCCGCCATGCGGGTTCTGGAATCGATCGACCAGGTGCTGCCGCTTGTTGGCGGGTGTGCCGCCGTGCAGAAACAGCGGCTCGACCTCGAGTTCGCGCTGAATCATCGCCGCGAGAATATGGCCCATCTGCCGGAACTGCGTGAACAACAGCGCCTTCTCGCCCGCGGCGAGCACCTCTTCCAGCATGGCCAGCAAGCGCCGGGACTTGCCGGAACGAGCAGCCAGATGATTGTCGCCGGTCAGCGCCGGCATGAGCGCTGCGGTTGATGCGGCCTCGGCCTCGCCGTTGAGCGATGCGGCGCCTTCGTCGGTCACTGCTGCCGCCTCAACCTTGCTTTGACTGCGGGCGTTGATGAACTGTGCCGGGTGGTTGCAGATCTGCTTGAGTTTCACGAGGGTCGCCAGCACGAGACCGCGGCGCTGAATGCCGGCGGCGCGATCAACCTCGCCCAGCATCGAGTTCACCACCTGCTGATACAGAGCCGCCTGCTCGGCCGTCAGCGTCGCGAACTCCTTGGTCTCGAGGCATTCCGGGAGGTCATCGATGACGTTTGGATCCGTCTTGACGCGCCGCAGGATGAACGGCCGCACCATCTGGCGCAGGCGCTCGGCAAGCCGCGCGTTGCGGTGCCGCTCGATGGGAATGGCGAAGCGCCGACGGAACTCGCCGCCTGGGCCGAGATAGCCGGGGTTGAGAAACTCCATGATCGACCACAGTTCGCTCAGGCGGTTCTCTACCGGCGTGCCGGTCAGGGCCAGCCGGCGCTCGGCGGGCAAGGACCGGATGGCCGCCGTCTGCTTGGTCGGCGGGTTCTTGATGTACTGCGCCTCGTCGAGCGTCACGCGATGCCAGTGCACGCGCCGCAATGTCTCGTGGTCGCGCGCCGCCAGCGGATAGGTCGTGATGACCAGGTCGCGCTGGTTCGCGATTTCGACGAAGCGGTCCCCCATCACTCGATCCGGCCCGTGATGCACGTGCGGC
>DATKJG010000171.1:0-6634 GCA_035543215.1 Phycisphaerales bacterium
GTTGTCGAGCGCGCCGAGAAGCCCGAGCATCGCCAGCGACAGCCACAGGTTTCTCGACAGGCCGAAGGCGACCGTACACGCGCCGAAGCCGGCGATCGACCACAGCAGCGCTGCACCGGCCCGCTTGAAAGGCGGCTGAGAGGCAAGCACGACCGCCATCAGCAGCGCGCCTATGAACGGCGCGGCCCGCAGCGCGCCCAGACCGACCGGTCCGACATGCAGGATGTCCTTGGCGTAGATGGGCATGAGCGCCGTCGCGCCGCCCAGCAGCACCGCGAACAGATCGAGGGCAATGGCGCCGAGCACCGTCTTCTCGCGCCACATGTGCCGAACGCCTTCAAGCATGCCCGGCAGCAGCACGCTCGGCCGGATCAGGTGCAGGATCGAACGCGCGGTCTCATGCGCGTGGTGCTCCTCCGGATACGGCTTCATGAACGAGGCGGTCATCCCGAATGCCAGGCATGCGGCGGCGGCGATCGCGTACACCGGCCAGGCCACGTGCGTGACCGCAATCAGCCAGCCGGCCAGCAGCGGGCCAAGCGTTGCGGCCAGTTGGAACACGCCGCTGTTCCACGTGACAGCGTTGTGAAAGACCGGGCCGATCGCGCCGCTGCCGAACAACTGCGGCAGAAGGCTGGAACGGCTCGGGCTGTTGAAGACCCGCGCGCATCCCGTCAGGGCGATCAGCAGATACATGATCCACACCGCGTGCGGCCCCGAACCAAGTTGGCCGCGCTCCCATGCCAGTGATCCGAGCGCCAGCAATCCATTGGCGATCGTAAAGCCGATCTGCGTCAGCACGAGCACGCGCTGGCGATTGACCAGATCGACGATGCGCCCGGCGGGCAGGGCCAGCAGCACCGTCGGCAGAGCGCGTGCCACGCCGATCATGCCCAGCGACAAGGGATCGCCGGTGCGCTCATAGATCTCCCACGCCAGCGCGGTGCTCTGCATCTGCAGGCCGATCGATGCGGGCAGCCAGCCGGCGACGAACAGCCGGTAGTTGCGCTCGCGCAGCGCGGCGAATGGATCGTGCTCCATGGAGCGATGATTGTGTCAGATTCGACGGATTTTGCGTTACGCTACCGGCATGCTCACGCCCAGCAGCTGGATCGTCTCTTTCGGCCATTCGTTGCTCGCAGTCATGGCGTTCGGCCAAGCGCCAGCAACTCAACCGGTGTATGCCGCGCATCCAGCCGCGAACGACTGGGCGACGACTGGCTGGGACTGCACCCTGTTTGCGATCGGCGACATGGATCGCGACAGCATGGGCGACCTGCTGACGATCAATGGCAATCGTCACCTCTGCATCGCGTACAACGTGAACAACTGGAAGAGCGCTCCGTGGGAGGTGCTTGCGGAGGACATCCCAGCCGAGGTGATAGGCCTGTTCGTCGAGGATGTCTCACCAGACATCCCCGGCGATGAAGTCATCGTCGCGATGCCCGATCACGTGCTGATCCTCGGCGATTACCGCGACGGTCGGCTGCAGCAGCGGAAACGCATCGATGGCCGTTCGCCGTCGCTTGATGTGCCGGCACCGGACGTACCCAATATTGATCCGCCGTCGTTCGAACCTGATGCAGCGCTGCTCAAGGCATTTCGCGGCGACGTCAACGGCGACGGCGTGCCCGATTCGCTCGGTATCTTCTCGGCGACCAAGCCGCATCAGCACCGCGTCGTGCGCGTGGCGCTGACCGCGAATCCGAGATCAGCCGACCAGGATTCCGATGGTCTGAGCGACGATGAGGAAAAACAGGCTGGCAGCAATCCGCTCGACAGCGACACCGATGATGACGGCCTGCTCGATGGCTGGGAGGTGCACGGCCTGCCGCGCAACATCGCGATGCCCGAGGGCCCGCCCGCCGGTTCGCCGCTGAGCCCGCTGCACCAGGATGTGATCGTGATGGTGTCGCGCTACGAGCAATTGGGCGAGAAGGATGTCGAAGTGCAGGTTCGTCGCGCCACGGAGCTCTACAGGCAGTTACCAAACGTGAATGTCGATGGCACGAGGGGCGTTGTCGTGCACTATCGCTTCGGCCCTCCTGTGCCCGCGGACAAGCAGCACGGCGGCAGTTGGGGCGCTGTCGGCAACGAACAACTCGCAGCCAATGAGCGCGGCTTCATGCACTGGATGCAGGTCACGCCCGGCGGCGGCGGCCAGGCCCAGCAGACTGGCGACATGGGAGGCAGCGGCAACCACTGGGCCGCGTTCGCCCACGAGTTCGGCCATCAACTCTCGCTCTCGCACGAAGGCGACAGCGCGCCGGCATGGTGCCCGCTCTATCCATCGCTCATGAACTACGCGTTCAGTTACTCGCTGGGCGGCGATGGCAACGCGATTCGATTCTCCGACGGCCGCTTCGCCAGCATTTCGCTGGATGAGGCGCATCTGCACGAGCGACTTCCATTCCCGATCGAATCGCTCAAGTACCTCGAGGCGGGACCATTCCGATTCACGCTCAAGGCCGACGGTCCGAGCGCCACGCTCATCGACTGGAATCAGAACGGCGTCTTCGACGAGGGCGAAGTCTCGGCCGACATCAACTACGGCGGCTCGACCAACGGCGGCATCCGGCGCAATCACGATCTCATCGGCGCTCAGCCCGTGTTGTGCTACGTTGGACCCACATGCTTCCTTGTCACGATCGATCAGTCGTTCGCTGCGATCTCCATCAAGAACTACCAAGGCGATGAGAAATGGTCCGATCGTCGCCCCGCGCCCAATTCAGCGGCCGACTGCGAGCCGGTGGTGCTCGGCCTGGATGATCATGGATTGGTCTTCTTTCGCCGCACCGATGGCTGGCGCGTGGCGCGATTCACTGCCGACACGATCGCCGATCCCATTCACCTGCCGGAACTTCCGAAATGCGAGCTGAGCGTCGGCCGCGTCAACGGCCGCGTGCTGCTGGTCAGCCGCCACGACGACGATCGCCTTGAGGCTCGCTGGCTGGATTGGAACGAGAAGCCGGTGGTCACCGCGCCGTGGCCGCTGGAACTCACGTCGCAGACGCCCGTCGCCATGGTGCAGCATCCGCAGGACAAGCGGCTTGCGATCGTGACGTCAGCCACCAACTCGCGCGGCGGGAAAATGTGCATGCGCCTCACCTGGTTTGCGGCTCCCCCGCAATCGCAGTCGCCGCCGGAACGCCTGACCCAACAGGAGACAATCTGGACGCGCGGCGAAACCAGCGGCAACAACTGCACCACGCGCCCGGTCATCCACATCACCGACGATGGACAGCTGTTCATCTTCCACACCGGCTGGCCCGACGGCACGGGACAGATGATCGCCTACCGCACGCGGCAGATCGGCAACAAGTCGCTGGATGAGGGCTGGCTCACGAGCATGATGTATGACATCTGGACGCGCACGCGCGTCGGCGTCGCGTTCGCGAACGGACCGCAGGGCGCGATCTATGCCTACCGCTGGGATTCCGGAGAGTACGGCGAGACGCACGTCAACCATCTGCAGACCGCGCACAATGGACTTGGCATCGATCCCCAGCCCATGCGCGATCACGATGACGTGTCGAAGATCACCAAGTGGGGCATTCGCCACTCGATTCTGAACATCCGGCGCGACTGAATCGAGCGCAGTCTGTCAGGGCCGCTCGCCGATGTCGACGATTGCGCATGCCATGATCGGCGCGAAGCCGAGCTCCTCGGCTCGCGCGATCAACTCGTCGGATTCCGCGCCGGGATTCAGCCACACCTCCGCCACATCGCCCCGCGCTGCGAGTTCCTCGATCGCCTGCATTCCGATCTTCGACGGCACGTAGAACAGCGCGCGATCGATCGGCCCGGGCACGTCAGCGATCGAACGCCAACACTTCAAGCCTTCGATCACATCCGCGCGCGGATTGACCGGCAGCACCTCGAAGCCCTGCCGCCGGTACGCCCGCACTGCCTTGTTGCCGAACTTGGCGCGACTGGTAGAAGCCCCGATGACCATCACCCTCACGTGCCGGCCCCTACCGCTTCCTGCCTGGTCGCCGGCGTCACGATCAGCACGGGATCGCCGACGCGGATGATGCCCTCGGTGAGGATCTGCGCTCGCAGACCGCCGCGATTCGCCAAGCCCGCTTTCACTCCTGGTTGCGTCTTCGATTCAAGGTGATCGCACGGCCGGCACGGGCGGATGCCCTTCATGCGAACGACGCCGACCGTGAACTCCTTGCCGATCAGATCATTCAGCGAAACGCCCTGCGTCAGGATGTTGCGGCGGGACTGAGCCGGCGTGATCGTGATGCCGTGCTCGCGCTCAAGGCCTTCGATCGCTTCGCTCTCGATCAGCGTCGCTTCCGAGCCCGGCTGCAGTTTCTCGCCGGGCTTCTGAAACGAGCCCTTGCCAAGGTTGTAGCGGTCGCCTTCCAGCCCGCGTCCGGGGATGGCTTGGATCGATTGCACAGGCTGCGGCATGTCGCCGCCGCGCGGCGTGATGTTGATCGCGAGCACCTTGCCGGGCGGTGTGGTCATGCGACGACTATAGGGCGCACCATGCAGCGATAACCAATCACCTCCATCGCGCACGTTCGCCCATGCAAAATCACGCGCCGTCGCTTTCAGGATCGGGCCGGCGTCGCTCAAGAGAGGCATCCGCCCCGCCGATTCGGCCAAGCGATGGATTCGGAGGGTGATGACATGAACATCAAAGGACTGTTGACGGGACTCATCGCGGTCGGCGTGGTGGCCGGCTGCTCCAGCACTCGCACCATCGAGGTACAGGTGCCGCCGGCCGTGGACCTGGCGGGCTATCAGACCATCGGCCTGGTCGGGTTCTCGTCCAACGCCGACAACGAGTTCGAGGCCATCAGCACGCAACGGTTCCTCGAAGCCCTGCAGGCTGCCCAGCCGGGCACGCGCATTGTGGAACTTGGGCCCGAGGATCGCGTGCTGCGCTCGGTCGATCGCCGGGGCTGGAATGCAGCGACGTTCAAGGCGCTGCAGGAGCAGCATGGCGTGGATGGCATCATGCTCGGCCGTCTGAACCTCGTCGAGCGCAAGCCCGATGTGCAGATCTCGAACATCTGGAAGGCGGTCAGCGTCAGTTCCGACGTCGAGGCGTCCCTGAGCGCCAAACTGATCGAAGCCGCCAGCGGCGCGACGATGTGGGCCGATTCCGCCACCGTCGTCACCAACGTCGCGCACGCGGCTTTCAACAATCACGGCGATGGGCACTTCGGCGTCCGCGATGCCGACGGCGCCTACTCCGCGATGATCGACGGCCTTGCGTATCAGATCACGGATGACTTCCGCGTGCACTTCGTGACGCGCCGCGTGAGCAAGGAAGAATACGAGCGGTCGGTCAGCGCTGAAGGCCAGTGATTTCGCTGATCGCCGGGGCCGAACTGGTGCACGATCCGCACATTGCGCGCGGTAGACTCTCGGCATGCCTGCCTGCACGCCCAATCGGACATCGTTGATCGCATTGTTGTCAATCTGCGGGGCCGCGGCGGCCGCGTCAATCGCCGCTGCGCCTCGTGCCTCGCCGGCCGATCCTGCCACCGGCTACTCCGATCGGCCCATCGGCATGCAGCCGCCATCGGCGACCGCGCCCGAGGACAGTCTGCTGCTGTTCAAGGACAAGAATTTCGATGATCGCATGACGCAGGTCAGCGACATCACCGCGAGCAAGGCGCCGTGGAAGGCACACAGTCTCGGCACCTCGGCCAAGCACTTTTCATCCATCCGCTGGAACCTGCCGCGCGGCGTGATCGTCACGCTGTACGAGGAGGATGACGGCCTCGGCCGCACCATCAACCTCTGGGGCACGGGCGAGATCGCGGTTCTTAAGGACTGGAAACTCGACAATCAACTCTCCGGCTGGTCCTGGAACTACGTCGGCGGCGTGACGTCGACATCCAAGTCGGTGAAGGAAGCCCTGTCCGAGCGGCCGCGCTTCGCGCGCGAGGTCGAGACGATCGCAGCGGATTCGATGGTGACGTTCCGCGACCGTGATGGCAAGGATCCGATGCCTCCCATCGATCGCATTTCCGACAGGCCCGCGAACACCTACCACGAAGTGCCCAAGGGCACGAGTTCGCTACGATGGAACCTGCCTGAAGGCGTGATTGTGACATTCGCTGCGACAACGGACGGCGTCGGCCAGCAACTCGCGGCGTGGGGCTCAGGCCAATTCGACACCTTCGCTCATTGGAAGATGAACGACAAGCTGAAGTTCTACTCGTGGCACTGGCTGGGCGAGAAGAAGTAGCGCACAACTCGCGTCAGGCGGCGGCTCGATGGTGAGCGATGCGCGTTCCCAGCCCCTTCAGTCGCACGCTGAATGCGATCAGCAGGATGCCGACGATAATGGACATCGTGCCGATCAGCCACAGCACGGCGATAACGCCGCTGCCCGGCCGCGCCAGCAGCATGCCGCCGAACGCGATCGAGCACAGTCCTGCGAGGATCAGCAGCCACTCGTTGGTGATGAACTTGCGCAACTGGATGGCAGCGGTGATCTCCATCACGCCGCGCATGATCGCCCAGAACGCGATGATGTACAGCAGGACGATCGTGGTGAGACCGGGATAGAAGAACGTGATCACGCCCGCGGCGATGCCCAGCAGGCCCCACAGCACGAGTTCCCACCACCGGCCCTGCGGCGCGGCGCCGGAAATGGCTGCGG
>DATKJG010000172.1:0-2146 GCA_035543215.1 Phycisphaerales bacterium
GACAATTCAAGGAAGGGCATCAGTGCTCCATGCGCTCCTGCGCGTTGCGTTCGACGATCCAGTCCTGGCGGCGTCGCAGCATGCGCATGCCGCCATGCAGGTAGTTCAGGCTGAACAGCAGTGTCAGCGCGATCGGCAACAAGTGCCAGCGGCCCTGCAGCATCTGCCGCGGATACGCGTGCACCAGCCACCACGCAAAGCCCTGGTAGGCGACCGCCAGCGGCATCAGCCAGCGGATGTTGAGTCGCTGGTCGCGGACGATGTCGTCGAACAGCGCGCGTTCGCCCGGCGTGTTGAAGTCCGCTGCATGCCGTCGCACCACGCGCAGGTCGTAGGCGTACAGGCCCCAGACGGCGGCGGCATACAGCGCGTTCAACGCGAACCAGCGCTCGGGATCGCCGACCTGGCTGAGCCAGGCGACCTCGATCAGGGTCGCGGCGAAATAGATGAAGGTGTGGCCGAATTCCAGCGGCCAGCCGATGAACGACAAGGTATGCATCAGCGAGCGCGACCAGAACGTCAGGATCGCGACCAGCCCGGTCAGCACGTACATCCAGGCCTGCCACTGCAGTTGCGCGATCGGCTGCACCGCGCTGGCCGCGAGCACGCCGAGCGCGAGGCCCTGGATGATGCTGATCAGGGTCAACTCGATGCCGACCACGGTGGCATCGAGCTGGGTCTTGGCGGCGCGGTGGTGGTGCTGCGAAGAGGAACCCGCGGTCATCTCATTCCTCCCCCGGCATGCGATGAACGAAAGCCGCCAGAAAACCGAACGCTCACACGATCGACAGCGACTTGTCCTTGCGCTCGGCCAATCGCTTCTCGAGGTAGTGGATGTTCTGCCCGCCCTGCTGGAAGCCGCCGTCGGCGAGGATCCGCTGCTGCAATGCGATGTTGGTCTTGATGCCGTCGACGACCATCTCGCTCAGCGCCACCCGCATGCGCGCGATCGCGGTTTCGCGGTCGCAGCCATGCACGATGAGCTTTCCGATCATCGAGTCGTAGTTGGCCGGGACTCGATAGCCCTCGTAGATGTGCGAGTCCACGCGCACGCCGGGGCCGCCGGGCGCGTGGAAATGCTGGATCAGGCCGGGCGAGGGCATGAACGTGTCGGCGTCCTCGGCGTTGATGCGGCATTCGATTGCGTGGCCCTCGAGCACGATGTCGCTCTGCTTGAGCCTGAGCTTGTGGCCCGCGGCGATCATCAGCTGCTCGCGCACCAGGTCGACGCCCGTGACCATCTCGGTGACCGGATGCTCGACCTGGATGCGGGTGTTCATCTCGATGAAGTAGAAGCGGCCGTCCTCGTACAGGAATTCAAAGGTGCCGGCGCCGCGATAGCCAATGCGGATGCAGGCCTCGACGCAGACCTTGCCGATCTGCGCGCGCTGTTCGGGCGTGATGCCTGGCGCCGGCGCTTCCTCGACCACCTTCTGGTGGCGACGCTGCATCGAGCAGTCGCGCTCGCCGAGGTGGATCGCGTTGCCCTGGCCGTCGGCCAGCACCTGGATCTCGACGTGGCGCGGATTCTCGAGGAATTTCTCCATGTAGACCATGTCGTTGCCGAACGCGGCCTTGGCTTCCTGCTTGGTGGTGGCGACCGCATTGCCGAGCGCCGCCTCGGTATGCACCACGCGCATGCCGCGGCCGCCGCCGCCGCCGGCGGCCTTGACGATCACCGGATACCCGATCTCGCGCGCGATGCGGATGTTGGTGTCGTTGTCGTCGCCGAGCGGTCCGCCGCTGCCGGGCACGCATGGCACGCCGGCCTCCTTCATCGCGCGGATCGCCTCGACCTTGTCGCCCATCAGGCGGATGGTGTCGGCCTTGGGGCCGATGAAGATGAAACCGGATTGCTCGACGCGCTCCGCGAAGTCCGCGTTCTCGCTGAGGAATCCGTAACCAGGATGGATCGCCTGCGCGTCGGTGACCTCCGCCGCGGCGATGATCGACGCCATGTCGAGGTAGCTCTGGTTGGATGGCGCCGGGCCGATGCACACCGACTCGTCGGCCATCGCCACGTGCTTGAGGTTGCGATCGACGGTGGAATGCACCGCGACGGTACGGATGCCCAAGGCGTGGCACGCGCGCAGGATGCGCAGCGCGATCTCGCCGCGGTTGGCGATGACGACTTTGTCCAGCATGG
>DATKJG010000173.1:0-3064 GCA_035543215.1 Phycisphaerales bacterium
GACAAGGGCAAAGATCCCTGTGCCTACTTCATATCAAGCGTCAAAGACAGCCATGGCGACCTGTGGCTGGCCTCGTGGGGCGCAGGAGTCTGGCGCTACGACGGCAAGAGCATGACCCACTATCCCGTCAAGGATGGCGACAAGGACACAACGGTGTTCTCCATCTACAAAGACAACAGGGGTGACCTGTGGCTTGGCACCCACCAGGCAGGGCCGTACAAGTTCAACGGCAAGACATTTGAGAAGTTCGCACCCCCGCAGGCCCGGACCAGCGAGTCGACGAAGCGCGATCCTTACTTCACGCCAACCGAGGCCAAGACGACCTCGTCCATGCCGCGGGTGATCATTCGCAACATGCGGGAGGATCGCGCCGGCAACATCTGGTTCGCCACATTCGGCGGCCCGATTCGCTATGACGGCAAGGACTTCACGAACTTTGCAGAAGAAGTGGGCCTGGCGAACACGCGCATCTTTTCGTTGCTGGAAGATCGATCCGGCGCACTGTGGTTCGGCTCCATCACCGGCGGCGCATCGCGCTATGACGGCAAATCGTTCACGAAGTTCACCGAGAAAGAAGGCCTGGCCGGCAACGACGTCATGTGGATCTTCGAAGATCGCGATGCCAACATCTGGTTCGGCACCAACAACGGCGCCAGTCGTTACGACGGCAAATCGTTCACCAACTTCACCACGAACGACGGCCTCATCGACAACTCGGTCTATACGATCGGCCAGGATGCTGGCGGGCGAATCTGGTTTGGAACGCAGGGCGGCATCTGCTCCTACGACGGCAAATCGTTTTCCAATCTCGCCGACCAGGTTGGAAGATCGCTTTCGAATATCCGCGCGATGGCTGTGGACCGATCAGGAAACCTCTGGTTTGGCGGCCAAGGGGGGGCGTACCGTTACGACGGCAAGATTCTGACGGCGTTCACTTCCACGGAAGGGCTGCTGGATGATTTTGTTGGCTCGATGATCGTCGATCGAGCGGGAAACGTCTGGCTGGGGCACCCCGGTCAGGCCGGTCGCAGAGGCGGCGCCAGCAGGTACGACGGCAAGTCCTTCAAGCACTTCACTCAGAACGATGGCCTCAACAGTGGCAACGTTTACAGCATGCTCGAAGACTCGGCCGGAAACATCTGGTTTGGCAGCGTCGACGCGGGCGCGTGCCGCTACGACGGCAGGACCTTCACCAATTTCTCCGCAGCCGCCCAGTAGTCGTTTCCAGTCCAGGGCGGATCAAAGTGATGATCGCTCATTGAGAAGCGGCTTGGAACGAAGAGCAGCCACATGGCCTGTCGACCTCAAGGGCTACGATGGTGCTGCGTTCACCCATGCGCGACCTGCTCTCGATCAACCAGACGCTGCGCAATCTCAAGCGTTACGCCGAGATCGTGACCGTGCTGGCCAAGCACGGCTTCGGCGATGTCGTGCATGAAACGAAGCTGGATCGCCTGGTCGAGCGCGGCGTGAGCCTTGTGAGCGCCGGGAGGATTCGTCCCGAGTTCGAACATCTTCCACGACCGGTGCGACTGCGAAAGGCCATGGAGAGTCTGGGGCCGACGTTCGTCAAACTTGGTCAGGTATTGGGCACGCGGCCGGACCTGATTCCTCGAGAGTGGGCCGACGAGTTCAAGAAACTCCACGACGACGTTCCGCAGATGGACTTTGACGTCATCGAGCGGCGCCTGGAAGAGGAATTCCCGGAGCGGCGATCGGCGATCTTCCGATCGGTGCAACACAAGGCGCTGGCTGCCGCGTCCATGGCCCAGGTGCATCGCGCGGTGCTCAAGGACGGCACCCACGTGGTGATCAAGGTGCTTCGGCCGGGCATACGCGAAACCACCGAGACCGACATGGAGATCATGCGCACGCTCGCGCAATGGACCGAGGAGCACTTCGCAAACATGGGGTACAGCCCCATTGAGGTCGTCAATGAGTTCGCGCGCGAGCTGCAGAAGGAAGTCGATCTGACGCACGAAGGCCGCGCCACCGATCGGCTTCGCATGGCGTTTGAGGACGACCCCGAGATCGTTTTTCCGAAAGTGTATTGGGAGGCCACCACGCGCAACATTCTGGCGCTTGAGGAGATCAAGGGCGTTTCGCTCGCGCACGTGGCCGACGGCGAGTTGAGCGAGAAGGATCGCAAGCGCGTGGTCGCCAACGGCGCGCGCGCGGTGCTGCGGCAGTGTCTGGAAATCGGATTCTTCCATGCTGACCCGCATCCCGGCAATCTCTTCGCGCTTCCGACAGGCCGCATCGCCTTCATCGACTGCGGCATGACCGGGCAACTGGACACGCGAACCAGCCAGCAACTGGCTGATCTCGTGTCAGCGGTGGTGAACGGCGATGTGGACCGAGTGATCATCGTGGCCGGCGCGCTGGCGGATGTTGACCCCAACAAGCTTGAGGATCGCAGCCTTCGGGCCGATGTCCGGGAATTCGTCTCGCGCTTCCAGAGCCAGCCGCTGGAGCAGTTGAATCTCGGGCCGTTGCTCCAGGATTTCTTCGACCGGCTGCGGGCGCATCGCATCCGTTGCCCGAGCGACCTGGTGTTCCTCATCAAGGCGCTGACCACGATCGAGAGCGTGGGCGCGGCGCTTGATCCCGATTTCCAGATGACCGAGTTCGCCCGCCCGTACGTCGAAAAGCTCGTGAAACGGAAGTACGGCATCGCGGCCCTGCGACGGCGCATCGCCGCCGGGTTTGCGGGTTACGCGGAACTGATGGAAGACATACCGGTCGAGATCCGCTCGCTGCTGTCGCAACTGCGCCGCAACCGCTTCGCCGTCAACATTGAGCATCGCGGACTCAATCGCCTGGTCAACACGATCGAGCATGCCAGTCGCAACATCTCGTTCGCGCTGGTCATCGCCGCCATGCTCGTGGGCTCATCGATCCTGGTGTTGGCGGCACGGGCGCCCGGAACCGGCGTGCTGTGGTTTGTCGGGATCGTCGGCTTTGTCGCTGCCCTTGTGCTGGCAGCGCTGATGATCATTACCAACAAGCGCCTGAAGAAAGACAGGGACTGATCCTCCCCGGCACTTTGCATGGCACTCTGAAG
>DATKJG010000174.1:0-4541 GCA_035543215.1 Phycisphaerales bacterium
ACGTTCGCACACATGTGAAACAGGACGGATTGCCAATCTCGGAGGTCGACACGTGAATCGACGGCTACGACGAAGTCGGCCGCGCCGTCCGGTGCAGATTGCCATGCCGCCTCGATCGCCCTCGCGCCATCGCCCGCACGCCTCTTCTCGACGGCGATGAACGCGCAGCGGCCTGCACCAAACTCGGGCGGCACAGCACCCACCGTTGATGCCCATGCATGGCAATGCGTGGGCGTCGGAATGTGAATCGTTGCGTCCGCAGGAATCCCGTTCACCTCCTCGCCTCGCACCTTGCGCGTCGCGTCGAAGCCGACCTTGCAGCCCGCGCCCAGGCGCGGCGCAGCGTGATCGAGAATGTCCAGCGGGCCGTTCACCATCTCGAGGTCGCGCCCGAAGTGGCAGTTGGCGAACATCGCCCGCAACACCGCCTGCTCATCGTGCACGTTCACATCCTCATCCACGACGACGATGAACTTCGTCCACGACATCTGTCCCGCCCCCCACACCGCGTGCATGACGCGTCGCGCCTGCAGCGGATAGGCCTTGCGAATGCGGATGAACGCGCAGTTGTGGAAGCAGCCGAACTGCGGCAGGTGATAGTCGTCGATGTCGTGGATGATCGTCTTGAGCAGCGGCAGGAAGATGCGCTCCGTCGCTTTGCCCATGTAGTAGTCTTCCTGCGGCGGAAGCCCCACGATCGTCGTTGGATAGACCGCGTTCCGACGGTGCGTGATCGCTGTGACCTCAACGATGGGATAGCGATCGGGCATTGAGTAATAGCCGGTGTGATCGCCAAACGGACCTTCGAGCACCGCTCCGGGCCCGAGCGCTTCCTTGCCGCGCGGATCCCAGCCAATCATGCCGCACTCGGTGCTGACCCAGCCTTCGATGATGATCTCGCTGTTGGCCGGCACGCGCAACGGCACGGTCTTGCATCGCACCATGGGAATGCCGCGCCCGTTCAGAAAGCCAGCCATCAGCAGTTCGCTGATGCCCGGCGGCAGCGGAGCGGTCGCCGCGTAGGGCAGCACGCTCTCGCCGCCGAAGGCGATGGCGATCGGCATGGGCTTGTCTGCCTTCTTCCATGATCGCCAGTGCGCCGCGCCATCGTGATGCATGTGCCAGTGCATCGCCAGGCGCGTGCGGTTCAGCAACTGCGCGCGGTACATGCCGATGTTGTGACTCGCAGGCTTGGGATCGTCGCGATCGACATGATGGATCGTGTGCATGCCCGCGAAGGTGACGTATCGCCCGCCGCCACCGCCGGTTCCGGCCTGACCGGGTGCGATGTCATAGCCGACAGCGCGCGGATCGCCATCGAGCGGCCAGCACTTGATCAGCGGCAGGCGCGTGAGATCAACCTCGCCGCGCTCGGCGAGTTTCACCACCTGCTGGCACAATGCGCTGCGGACGGTTCGCGGCGGGATTCGCAGCAGCGGAAGGAATTCGCGGGCTTTGCGAAGAATCTCGGCGAGCGAGCGCGGCGGCGCAGGCCTGGTCAATGACTCCAGTTTGCGGGCCAGGTATTCGAAGCCGCCGCTACGGTCGACGCCTAGCGCCATCTCCATCCGTCTGTACGAGCCAAAGACATTGATGCAAAGCGGGAAATCGCATCCGCTTACGCGGTCGAACAAGAGCGCCTTGCCGCCGAGCCTTGCATGATCGCGATCGAATGTCTGAGCCGTTCCCGACTCTCGCACGCACGGGATCTTGCTCAGCCGATCGGCGATCTCGCTGATCTCCAGCATCGGCGAGACTTCGCAGCGCACGCGATGGAGTTCGCCGGCGGCATCAAGATCGGCCAAGAAGGATTGCAAGTCGCTGCGCACCACCGCAGGATAGGTGATTTTGGATGTTGGATTCTGATTCTGGACCGATGGCGCGGTGATGCGCTCGCTGCACGATCAATTCAGCGCGCAGGCCGTCTCCCCGGTGAGCAGCACTCAACCCAGAATCCCCAATCCAAATCAAGAATCGATTCACGCTGCGTCGGCGTAGACGCGCGGCGACTCCTCGCTGGTGAGTTCGCCTCGCAGCCGGTCGAACTCGCGCTCGACAGCCAGGAACGCATCGACAATGAGCGGCTCGAACTGCGTGCCGCGCCGCGCCCGAATGGCCTTCACCACCTCGCTGTGTGCCAGCGCGGGCTTGTAGGGCCGCTCGGTCGTCATGGCGTCGTACACGTCGGCCAGCGCGACAATGCGGGCTGAGAGCGGGATGGCGTTCTCCTTCAGCCTGTGCGGATAGCCTTCGCCGTTCCACCATTCGTGGTGCGAATAGGCGATCTCGCGCGCCATCACGAGGTAATTGCAATCGGACAGGCGCTGCTCGAGTTCGCGCAGGCAGTCGCCGCCCACCAGGGTGTGCCGCTTGATATGCTCGAACTCCTCGGGAGTGAGTCGCCCGGGCTTGAGCAGGATGGAGTCAGGAACGCCCACCTTGCCGATGTCGTGCAGGGCCGATGACAGACACAGGTCTTCGATCCACTGCTCTGTGATGAGGTCGCGCAACTCGCGGCTCTGACGTCGCAGCCGCCGGGCCAGCAGATCGACATAATGGCGGATGCGCATGAGGTGGTGGCCGGTGCTGGCGTCGCGCGATTCGCTCAGGCGCGCCAGGCCGAAGATGACGGCGTCGCGCGTCGCCATCAGTTGTCGCGCCTGCGTATTGATTTCGTCGCTGAGTTCCGACCTCATCTCTTCGAAGGAGATCTGGCAGCCCTCGCGCACCATGCGGATGAGCGTGGCGGTCATGAGCCCCGCCAGAACGCCGACCAGCAATCCCACGATCCACGTGCGGCCCGTGACGGGCACGGAAGACAGATCGTCGTATCCCATCGGAGACATCAGCGTGCCGGCCATGAGAGCCAGCGCCTGTGCGATGATGAGCACGAGGATGATCCCGGATCGAATTCTTGTCATGTCGGTGTGCCCCAAATGGTCCAGCTGGCCTATCGACCACATTCGCTGTCGCCATGTGTTATCGTCTGTGCAATGACCGGGTGCGACCGGCGCGGTCACATCGCGGTGCAACGGCTGCATGTCCCGGCGTGCAAAATCGAACCGCTGACGCCCTATAACGACTTTCATGGTCGCCGCAAACCCCTCCGCCAACCCACTGGTCATCGACCTGCGCAACGTGCAGAAGACCTACCGCGGCCGCGTGCACGCACTGCGCGGCATCACCATGCAGGTGCACCGCGGCGAGATCTTCGGCCTACTCGGGCCCAACGGGGCTGGCAAGTCGACGCTCGTCAAGATCATGATGACCATCGTTCGCGCCAGCGCCGTCGAGGGCGTGATGCTCGGCCACACCATCGGGCACAAGCCGACGCTCGCGCGCGTCGGCTACCTGCCGGAGCATCATCGCTTCCCGCGCTATCTCACCGGCCGGCAGACGCTCGAGTTCTTCGCCGCCCTGGCCAATGTTGACGCGCGCACGCGACACAAGCGCGCCGCCGAACTGCTCGAGACTGTCGGCATGAGCGAATGGGCCAACAAGAAGGTCTCGCAGTATTCCAAGGGCATGATGCAGCGAGTCGGCTTGGCCCAGGCGCTGATGAACGATCCCGAACTGGTTGTACTGGACGAACCCACCGACGGCGTCGATCCCGTCGGCCGGCGCGACATTCGCGATGTGCTCCTGCGCCTGCGCGACCAGGGCAAGACCATCTTCCTGAACAGCCACCTGCTCAGCGAACTGGAAATGGTGTGCGATCGCGTGTCGATCCTTGTGCAGGGGAGCGTCTCGATGCAGGGAACGATCGACGAGCTCACGCGCGACAGCCGCCGCTACGAGATCGTCATCGAAGGCGCCCCGCCCACGTGGAGCGATGGCGGAGTCACGGCCGAGGCGATCAACGGCGGCGAACAGAGCAAGCTCACGCTTCGTTCATCCCAGGCGGAGGACGCCCAACCGGTTCTCGATCGTCTGCGGAATGAGCAGCGCGTGATCGTGAGCGTCAAGCCGGTGCGGGAGAATCTCGAGGATCTCTTCATGCGGGCCGTGACCGATCCGAACACCGGCAAGGCTCTGCCGCCCGGCGCGACGCAGGGAGGCAGGCGATGATGCAGACGCTTGCGATCTTCTTCGACGCGTACCGTGAGTTGAACTCCAAGCGGCTGTTCTGGATCACGCTGATGCTCTCGGGGCTGGTGGTGGCCGCGTTCGCGCTGGTAGGGATCAATGAAAACGGGCTGCGCATCATTGTGTGGGACCTCGACCTGCCCGGGTTGAACTCCAACGTCATCAAGCCCGAGACCTTCTACAAGTTGATGTTCACGAATCTCGGCATCGGCTTCTGGCTGGCGTGGATCGCGACCATCCTGGCGCTGGTGACCACCGCCGGCATCATTCCTGATTTCGTCTCGGCCGGATCGATCGACCTGGTGCTGTGCAAGCCGCTGGGGCGCTTGCGGCTGTTCCTGACCAAGTACGTCACCGGGCTGCTGTTCGTCGCGCTGCAGGTGTCGGTGTTCAGCGTGGCCTCGTTTTTCGTGCTGGGAATCAAGGGCGGCACGTGGGAGCCGGCGGTGTTCCTC
>DATKJG010000175.1:0-10621 GCA_035543215.1 Phycisphaerales bacterium
GCGTCATCTCGAAGCGACCGAGATAGAGACAGGAGTAATCTTTGGGCGGACCGTGCTGGGTGTGATCGGTGACAGCCGCGCCGCCTTCGCCTCCGCGGGCGCTCTCGTAGCCAAGGATGGTGTACGGCCGGGGCATGGCCGCGACACGGTGGCGGATGCCGACGATGTCGTCGGGCTGCGGGTTCGCGCCTTTCTCGGCGGTCTCGCGCCGGGCGCGTTCATTGATCTCCTTGATGCGCTGTCGGTTCTCGCCCGCGAAGCGGAGTATCTCGCGCACGAACTCGCGCGTCACTGTGCAGCGATCCTTGTACGGCGCGTAGGAGTACGCCTCGCTGAGCACGCTCATCTGGTTTCGCAGGCCCTGATACGGCCCGCCGAAACGCGGCTGCGAGGAATACGTCTCCCACACCGTGTGGTCGCGATTGAAGTTGCCGTAGAAGAACATGTCATAGCCGGTCGATGCCTTGACGCGCGTCGTCACCTCCGGCAGCAGTTCATCGTGCACGAAATCAATCGGCGCCGCGTGCCCTGACGGATTTGTCGGCGCATCGTAAGTGAGCGTGTAGCGATGCTGGCTGCCGTTGGTCGTGTGGCAATCGACGGTGATGTCTGGATCCCACTCGGTCAGCAGCCGCACGAGCGACTGAGCCTCGGGCGATTCGAGTTTCATGTAATCGCGATTGAGATCCAGCCCCTGGGCGTTGGAACGCTGACCCTGCCCCTTGTCGGGCCCGACCTGACCCGGGCGCGAGTCGAGCGACATCTTGTCGTTGCCGTCGGCGTTGTAGTTGGGCGCGATGACGATCACGCAATCCTTGAGCAGCGGATGATCGGGGTTGAGCCCGATCTCGCGCGCCAGCATCAGGCACACTTCCTTGCCTTCGACTTCGCCGGCGTGAATGTTGGCCATGACAAAGGCGATGACCTTGCCGGTCTCGCGCGCCTCCTTCACTGTGGTGATCGGAGGGTTGGCGAGAATGATGAGCGGGATCGGCTTGCCCTCGCTGGTCTTGCCCATCTCGGCCAGTCGCGTGATGGATGATCGCTCGTGGATGCGCGCGATGAGTTCCTGCACCTGCGCGCTGGTGGCGGTGGCGGTGTAGCCGGAGGCTTCAGCAACGGTGAGCAGCACGGGATCAAGTCCGGGCACGGCGGGATCGGCGACTTCAGCAGCCGGCGCGGACGCGGGCGCGGTCGCTGGCTGATCAGGCGCGGCGGGATTCGGTGCGGTGGCGGCCGGCTCGGTGGCTGGCGCGGTTGCGGGAGGCGCCGCCGGCACGGTCGTGGGAGTGGGAGGCGGAACCGGAGCGTCCTGCATGACGATGACGAGGGAGATCGCCGACAACGCGGCAAGCGAGAGCATGGTGAATCGTTCCAGAGGCCGATCGAATGGCCGCACAGCGTAGCAGGAGCAGCCTGCGGCGCGCGGCATCGAAATGACCGTGGCGCGGCGTGGAACTCGGCCGCACGTCCTGCGAACGATGCTGATGATGACCTCGCGCGGCGGCGCCCATGTCGAGTCATTGCGTGAAGGCCTGGCCTGCCCGGCTTGCGCGTACAGCCTGCGCGGCTTGGCAGGCGATCAAGTCACCTGCCCCGAGTGCGGGCTCGCCATCAACATCCCGGCGCTCGTGTCGCGCCAGTGGTCGCGGCCGTGGTGGGAGGCGCCGCTGTACAACTTGATCGCGTTTCCCCTGGCCTGGGCGATGCTGGCGCTGATGGGACTTCCCGCAGCGTTCGGGCTCTCCCAGGGATTTGCGACGAACGGTCATCTCGTCGTGCTTGGATACATCGCGCTCATGACGGCTTTCTGGATCGGCGCGCTGTTGGTCGTCTCGCGCATCTTCGGGTCGATCGAAGGGTTGCTGCTGGCCCTGCTGCTGCATCTCGTGCTGCCCGCGTACATCGGCGGGCTCGGCCTGGCGATCGGCGGACTGATTTGGCTGCTGGAGGCGTTCATGGAAGATCGCTGGTACGTCGCGCCCTGGTACGGCATGCTGCTGGCGGGCGGCATCGCGGCGGTCGCTGTCGGGCGGCTGATCGAGCGCGCCGTCGCGCATCGCTGCATTCGCCGGCATCTGCGGTTGGGCGCGGCCGGAGCAATGGCGTGAATTCCTCTACGATGCGTGCATGACGATCGACCAGGCGCGAGCGCTGATGCATGAATGGGTGCAGAGCCCGGCCTTGCGCGGCCACATGGAGGCGGTCGCGGCATGCATGGGCTGGTACGCAACGAAGATGGAACCGCAGCAGCGCGAGCGGTGGATCGCCTGCGGCCTGCTGCACGATTTCGACTACGAGAAACACCCGTCGAAAGAGGAGCATCCGTTCGTCGGCGTCCGGCATCTCGAATCGATCGGCGTGGACGACGAGATCCGCACGGCAATCCTCGGGCATGCCGAATACAGCGGCACCCCCCGTGCCAGCAACATGGCGAAGGCGCTGTTCGCGGTGGACGAACTGGCGGGCTTTATCGTCGCCTGCTGCAAGGTGCGGCCGAATGGCATCGGCGACTTGGAGCCTTCGAGCGTCAAGAAGAAATTGAAGGACAAGGCCTTCGCTGCGGCGGTCTCGCGCGAGGACATCGCCACGGGCGCGGCTGAACTCGGCGCAATGCTGAACATCGATCAGACGCAGCACATCGCCAACTGCATCGAGGCCCTGCGCGCGGAGCGCGAGAGGCTTGGAGTCTGAGGCTTCGAAACCGCAGCCTCAACCTTCCGCCAGCCACCGGTCAATCTCTGCTTGCGATCTCAGCCGCACGTGCCTTTGCGTGGTGAGTTCATCAGACAATTCCGCGCGGCGGGGCCGGTCGCTGGTGATCGCCCACAACAGCAGCGAGTCGCGATGTGCGAATGTTCGCCGCAGCGTCTCGAAGTTGCCGTTGCAGCACGGCTCGCGTCGAAGGCTTCGCCGCATGCAGCGGGCAAGCACGCGAGGCAGCGTCACTCGAAGAGGCAGGTCGAGCCAGACGAACAGTTCGATTCGGTCGGCGAATTGGCGGCGTAGCTCCCTGTAGTTCCCGTCGACGACCCAGCGATCCCGGTGCATGATCGGCTGGATGCCGGCGGCGACCTCATCCATCGATGACTTGACCCATCCCGGGTTCCAGAAGATGTCATCGAGGTGAGTGGCTGCGACGCCAAGCCGTGCCGCCAGGTCATCTGCGACCCACGACTTGCCTGAGCCGCACGGGCCGAGGATCCAAAGTCGTTGCGGCAAGGCCATCAAACGCCATGAGACTGGCGCGATGCTGCGGGTGCAAGTACGTGTTCGCCGCCGAACTTCGCGACGTACGATTGATCGGACGCGTTGAGCCGCCTGCCATGACGATTTTCGCGGACTCGTTGACCCTCCGGCAAGCCCGCACGGCGTTTTTTGCCGAGAACCTCGCGGTCTTCGGCCCCGAGGGCGGTTACGACAACAAGTGGATTCGCGTCGAACTCGGACCGATTCCCATCTACTACCCCAACATCCTCGGACGCGATCGCGCGGTGCGCCTGCACGATCTCCATCACATTCTCACCGGCTACCAGACCGACATCATTGGCGAGGCCGAGATCGGCGCGTGGGAAGTCAGCAGCGGCTGCGGCGACTTCTGGCACGCCTGGTTCCTGAATATGGGCGCCTTCGCGATGGGAATGCTGATCGCGCCGCGACGGATGTTTCGCGCCTTCGTTCGCGGCCGGCGCTCCACCAATCTCTATCACCAGTACGAACGACTTGATGAGTCGCTGCTCGATGAAAACGTCGGCGGCATGCGCGAGCGCTTGCGCCTGGCCGATCAACACCAGCCTGTGGCCGCTGGCGACTATGTGGCGTTCTGGTGGTGGGCAGCGCTCAGCGGCGCGGTCGCGGCAACGCCCTGGCTCATCGGCGCCGGCGTCTTGGCGCTGCTGATCTACTTGATTGTTCGATGACGGCGCCGCGGGATCCCGGACACGCCCGGGCTACGTCGCCAAGCGCGCGGCTGGGCTGCGCTCCTCGGCCCGTGCCACGACCTCGACCACGCTGGCGGGCTTGCTCGCGGCGGACGGCAGGCGATCCAGCACCTCGCGCACGGTGCGCGCGATGGCTGCGGCGTCGATACCCGCCTCCGCCAGTTGCGCGCCGCGCTCGTCCTGGTAGATCCACGTTTCCGGCAGCCCCATGCGCGTGATGAGGCGCGCATCCAGGCCCATTTCCAGCGCTGCATCGGTCACGCACGCGCCAAAGCCGCCGGTCAGTGAGTGATCTTCCACAGTGATGACCGGAACGCCGCGGCTCAGCAGGGAACGAATCCGCTCGCGATCAACTGGCTTGGCGAAGCGCGCATCGTAGACGTTGACCTTGTACTCCCGGCCGCCGTTCAACTGTTCGAGCGCCTTCATTGCTTCGATCGCCATCACGCCATAGCCGAGGATAGCAATGTCTGGCTGCGCATGCTCAACGAGCGCCCGCGCCTGGCCGAGTTCGAAGACGGGGCACGGCTGCTTGGCGAACATCTCGCTGACCGCATCGCGCGGGTAGCGGATGGCGCTCAGGCCCTGGTCGTACTGCCGCATGAACTCAAGTCCAGCGATCAGGCTCGGCTCATCCATCGCCGCCATCAGCACCGCATTGGGGAAGACGCGCAGAATGCTGATGTCGCAGAAGCCGTGGTGCACAGCGCCATCGCCGCCGACGAGACCGGCGCGATCCAGACACAAACGCAGCGGCAGGCCTTGCAGCGCGATCTCCTGGAACACCTGATCGAAGGCCCGCTGCAGGAACGTCGAATACACCGCGAAGAACGGCTTCCAGCCCGTCTTGGCCAGGCCCGCCATCATGTCCGTCGCGTGGCTCTCGCAGATGCCCACGTCCCACGCGCGATCGGGGAACTCTTTCAAGACCTTCACCAGTCCCGTTCCGTCTGGCATCGCTGCCGTGCAGGTGACCGTCTTCGGATCGCGGCGCATGAGATCCATCATCGCCTCGCCGAACGCGGAGGTGAACGATCGCGCCGACTTGCGGATCTCCACCCGGCAGCCTTCCATCACCATCGAGCCGGGCGAGTGGAACTTGCACGCGTCCTCTTCCGCGAACTCGAAGCCCTTGCCCTTGACGGTGTGCACGTGCAGCACCATCGGGCGATCGACGTCCTTCACTTCCACCAGCATGTCGATGAGGCTGCGCAGGTCGTGCCCATCGACCGGGCCGACGGTGAGCAGGCCGAACTTCTCGAACCACGCGTCCTCGGTCAGCGCATCCTTGGCGAACTCGCCCACGCGGTGATACACGCCTTCGACGATCGCGCCGCCAGGCATGTCCTTGAGCACGCTCTTGGCCGCCTTCTTCATGCCGCGATAGGCGGGATTGACGCGCACCCGGTCGAAGTACGCCGCCACCGCGCCCTGCGGCTTGGCGATGGACATGCCGTTGTCATTGAGCACGACCAGGAACTGCCGCTTGAGCGTGCCGGCGTTGTTGAGGCCTTCCATGGCGACGCCGTTGACGATCGACGCATCGCCGATGAGCGTGACGACGCGCCGGCCGGCGGGATTCGATTCCGGATCGAACGCCTCGCCGTTGAGCGCATCGCCACGGGCCATGCCGACGGCGGTCGAGATGCCCGTGCCTGCGTGGCCGACGCTGAACAGGTCGTAATCGCTCTCGCGCGGCTCGGGGAATCCCGCCATGCCTTCGCGCGTGCGCAACCTGTCGAGCATCGACAGCCGGCCGGTGAGCAGCTTGTGCGGATAGCACTGATGGCCGACATCGAACAGCAGCCGATCGTGCGCGAAGTCGAAGACGTAATGCAGCGCGATGGTAAGTTCGACCACGCCGAGGTTGGGCGCGAAGTGGCCGCCGGTGCGCTTGACCTGTTCGGTGATGACGTGCCGGATCTCCGTCGCGACGCGGGGCAACTGCTCGATCGAAAGCGCCTTGAGGTCGGCGGGCGACTTGATGGTCGGAAGCAGTGTCAGGTCCATTCGTGGGCCTTGCGAAGCGATCAGGTCTCGGCGATGAGGGTAGGTCTACTTCGTTCGCACTGCCATTGCGTCGGCGAGATCGAGCAGCAGGCGTGAATTCGGCCCGAGCGGCTCGAGCGCCTGATGCGCGGCTTGGCGCAAACGTTCGACCTCAGCCTTGGAGGCTTCGACGCCGATCAGGCCGGGAAACGTCAGCTTGCCGGCGTCCACATCCTTACAGACCGCCTTGCCGACGTGTTCGGCCGACTGCGTGACGTCCAGCAGATCATCTACGATCTGGAACATCATGCCGATCGCCTGGCCGTAGCGCGTGAATGCGTCGAGTTGCGAATCTGAGGCGGCTGCGCAATGCGCGCCCATGCGGCAGGCGGCGGTGATAAGCGCGGCGGTCTTGTTGTGGTGCACCAGATCCAGGCGCTGGCGATCGCCCAGGCGCGGCGGGAAGCCGCCCAGCGTGTCGTACACCTGCCCGGCGATCATCGCTGTCGTTGCTGAAGCCAGTTCACGAACCAGGGCCGCCTGCGCGCGGGCATCGACCTCGGCATTGGCGAGCCATTCGACCGCGAGTGAAACCATCACATCGCCGGCGAGAATCGCCATCGCTTCGCCTGCATGAATGTGCAGCGTCGGCCGGCCGCGGCGAAGATCATCGTCGTCCATTGCCGGGAGATCGTCGTGCACGAGGCTGAAGCAGTGGATGAGTTCGATCGCGGCGGCAGGAGCGAGCGCTGCGGCGCGCCGGCCGCCGAGCGCCTCGCAGCACAGGACTGTCAGAATCGGCCGCAGGCGTTTGCCCGGACCCAGCACGCCGTACCGCGCTGCTTCGCGAAGGTTCTCGGGCAGTGCGGCAGCATTCAGGCGCTGCGAGAGATCGCGCTCGATGACTGGAACCAGTTCATCGAGCGCCTTCTGCAGCGCGACGGGAAGCGCCAATTCGGTTGCTGCGACAGGGGCCTGCACCGCGGGGATTGTATGGAATCGCGCGATGCCTGCCACGATTGCAGCCATGCCGGGTTGGAGGATTGCCGGTCCTACCATCATCGCAGCGAACGGATCCTGAAACGTGTTGCCGATGGATCCGAACAATCTCTGAGCGCGATGGCTGCGAAAGGACCTGCATGATCATGAACGAATCGACCACGGGGTTGCCGGCTGGTGCACGGATGTTGCCGATCGTGATTGCCGGCGGTCAATTCGCCCGAGCATGCATCATCGCAGCCTCGGTGGCGATCGCGTTTCGCGCCTTCGCGCAGGATGGCGCGCCGCCGACCCCGGACAGCACCGCGCCATCCACTCAGCCCGATCAGCCGAAGGCCGACGCGCCCTCGGCTCCCGCCTTCATGCGCGTGCAGGAAGTGAAGAACAAGTCCATCGAACTGCAGATCGCCACGCGCAACTACGTGCAGGCTGAAGGCAAGGGCCCGCGCGTCGGGCTCGTCGGCGTTGCGCACATCGGCGACGCCACCTTCTATCGCGAACTGCAGAAGGTCCTCGATCAGTACGACATCGTGCTGTACGAATCGGTCAAACCATCGGGCGCGAGCAAGCCCGGCGGCGAAACCGCCGAGCAGCGCATCGAATCCACGCAGTCCTCCATGCGCTTCGTGCGCGGCATGATCGAGACGTACAACCATCAGAAGGACGGGTACCCGGCCAATCTCGACGACGTGCGCGAATTCGCCGCCAAGCAGGATCCGCGCCTGGCCCAGTTCATGCGCGACGCCACAGTCGATGCGTGGGGTCACGACCTGCAATACGGCCTGTTGGCCGACGCCGCCAATCCGCAGCACGTCTACGCGCTGATCAGTTTCGGAGCTGACGGCGTGGGCGGCGGCGAGGACGAGAACGCCGACATCGACCTCGGCGACGAGCCCGCGCCCGATCCGCTGGCCCTGAGCAAGGAAGACGGCCTGCAATCGCAACTCGCCGAGGCGCTGGGGCTCGAGTTCCAACTCGATGCCGTCGACTACTCGCGGCCGACGTTCCGCTGCAGCGATATGGACATGGATGAACTGAACCGGCGGCTGGCGGCCAAGGGCCTCGACTTCGAAGTGCTCGGCGGCACGCTGGCAGGCTCATCGCTGCCGGGCAAGCTCATCAAGTTGCTGCTGGGCGTGATGAAACTGGCCGACACGTTCATGGACGGCGCGATCACCGACACGTTCAAGGTCGTGATGATCGAGATGCTGGGCGATCCGGCCCTGACCGACATGAGCATGAACCAGTTGGGCCAGGGCTTCGGCGAGGTGATCATCAACAATCGCAACGAGGTCGCACTGGCCGATCTGAAGTCCATCATCGAGCGCGAGCCGCAGACGAAATCCGTGGCGATCTTTTACGGCGCCGGCCACATGGGCGATTTCGATGCGCGTCTGCGCGAGATGGGCTACGCGCCCGCTGACGACGGCGAGCGCTGGCTGACCGGCATGAAGGTCGATCTCACGCAGTCAGCCGTCAGCCCGCGCGAACTCAATCAGATTCGCGCCATGATCAAGCAGGCCATTCGCCAGCAACTCCAGGCCCGCTGATCCCGCAGCACGGCTACGGCGCAGTGTTGCACTGGGCGTGCTTGAACTCCGGCGTGTCGGCGCTGTTGACCCACATCCGCATGCTGCTCAACTGGTTGTAGCCGGTCTGGTCGACGTGACCGTCGGCATACAGCACGGCGATGTTGTTGGTGTAGCGGGCGATCGGCGCGGCGGTGTTGCCCTGCAGCACGCGCACGGCGCCAGATGCGTCGCCCGGTTGCGGCTCCCAGCGGGCTGACAGCTCCATCATCGGCGGCATCACCAGGTGATAGCCCGCAATGTCGTCGCGCCGGCGGTAGGACCCCGGCGATGCGAAGTTCGATGACGAGCAGAACGCCACCATCTCCGAAGTGCGGAAGATCTGCGCGTGCGTGGTGGGAATGCTCAGGGCTCGCTTGCGCGCATCCACCGTGCAGTGGTCGTAGAACTTCGCGAACGGCGTATCGATGCCGTTGATCTTCACCATCTCCCACCACCCGCCGAGGTAGTAGCCGTTGTATCCAAACGCAGGCTGGTAGGCGACCTTCGAGCCTTCGCTGACAAGCGTTTCGTGATCGGGGTTCGGCTCGTCGAGGTATTGATGAATCAGGCGATGGTCGTAGGAGAGATATGACAGCAGTCGCCACGTCCACGGGCCGGTGAAATTGCCGGTGGTCGGCTGCAGGGAGTCGACGCCGTTGGGCATCTTGTAGTTGACGCCCCAGCCGCGCGAGACGTTGCGAACCGGCTCGGCCTGCACGTCGAGATCAAGGAAGCCGGGAAGTGCGGCGTCATTATTGGAGTTGGCGTACAGCATCCACGCGTTGCCCACGCTCTTGATGTCGTTCATCTCGCGCGTCTTGTAACCACGCCGCATCGCCCCTCCCAAAGCCGGCAGCACTAGCGCCAGCAGCACGCCGATGATGCCCATGACCACGATCAACTCCACGATGGTGAAGCCGGCGCGAGAGCGGCGATGGAGGGGCGTCACGGGCACCATCGACTATACGCGAATGTGCTTCACGCGGTTGTCGGCTTGGGCCTTTCGCGATGGTGGAACGCCAGCACGAACACCACCAGCACGCCCAGGGCGAACAGGCACGGTGCGAGCCAGAACTGCTGCCAGTGCTGGCCGCCTGAGGCTGCTCCAGATCGCCCATACAGCCAGCCCGAGGCTTGCGCTCCGATGAGCATGCCCAGGCCCTGCGTGATCAGTACCAGGAAGCCCTGGGCCGAGGCGCGAAGTTCCTTGGGTGCCTCGCGCTCGGTGTGGATGAAGCCGGTCACGAAGAAGAAGTCGTAGCAGATGCCGTGCAGCAGGATGCCCAGGAAGATCGGCAGCGCTACGTGGCTGTCGCCGATGATCCATGCCAGCGCTGCGCCATGATCAGCCGGCGCGTTGCCCGCCGCCCACCAGAACAGGCCATAGCGCACCGCCCACGCGAGCATGCCCACCGCGAGCATCCACTTCACACCCAGGCCCGCGAAGCACACGGGCATGATGATCATGAAGAAGATCTCCGACATCTGCCCGCGGCTCATGACCGCGCCCACGTTCGCCACCCCCTGATTGCCCACGAACGTGCCCGCGTACGAGTAGTACGCCGCGAGCGGGATGCACACCAGCAGCGAGCAGACGATGAACACCGCGAACGACGGCCGCTTGAGCAGCGCCAGCGCATCCAGGCACAGGGCATCGCGCGCGGAGAACGGCTTGCCCTTGGCCGGCGGCGGCGTGTGCGGCAGCGTGAACGCGTACAGGCCCAGCACGATCGCGGCCGCGCCGCCGAGGTGATATTGCCCCAGCGCCATGCTGCCCAGGCCCTCGATGACGCGCTCGCCGCGATCGACGCCCAGCCAACTCACGCACAGGCCCGCGACGATCCAGCCGATCGTGCCCCACACGCGCACGAGCGGAAACTGCGTTTCTGGATTTCGCATCGCGTGGAAGGCCACGGTGTTCGTCAGGCCCAGCGTCGGCATGTAGCAAAGCATGTGCAGCAGCAGCGTGCCGATGAACGGCCCTTCGCGCAAAAACGCGAATGCGCCGTCGGCGGGAACCCACGTCCATTGATAGTGGGCCATGCGCGGCGCGAGCATGAGGAACACGCCGCCCAGAATGTGCAGCACCCCCAGCACGCGCTCGCTGGCGAAGAAGCGGTC
>DATKJG010000176.1:0-2103 GCA_035543215.1 Phycisphaerales bacterium
GGCCCTTCTGCCGGGCGTTTCCGGCGCGACTCCGACTGATGCGACGCCTTCAGCGGGCGACTGGTCGCCGGCCGCCGCATCCGCTGTGGGCGAGGCCCTGAGCTACTACCGCCGCGGCGATGGCTCGCAGGCGCTGCTCGCCCTGAAGCAGCCGGGGGCCGATGCGTTGCTGCAGCGATTCGGCAACATGCTGACCGGCGGCTACCAGCGATTCATCGAGGACTGCAGGCTCTATCACGGGCAGCAGGCGCCCACACTGTCATCGGCCGATGTCATTCGCATGCTGCGCTTCGAGTCGTCGATCCTCGCTGGCCGCGAACGCGCCTGGTCGAGCGAACTGCTTCTCAGCGGCGGCCAGGCGTTGATTGAAGTTGATCCGACGAGGCTGGAAGAGAGCCTGAACGTCGATCTTCGCCGCCCGTACAATCGCAATGGTCGATGGGTCGAGAAGTGACCGCGCGAGTCACCCGGCTGCCTTGGTGAGATGGGCAAGCTTCAACTCGATGAGGTCCTGCAGGTCGTCAATGATAGTGGCGGCGCCGACAGACCATATGCCCCAGCGGCTCTGATATGGCTCCTGCACGAGATCGAGGCCGTCGCGCACGGCCCTCTTGAGTCGCTGCATGGGCAGTGAGCGCGTGAATTCCTGATCCATTGGAAGGGCCAGTTGCAGATCGTGCGGCGCGGGAATCAACACCGCGAGCGGCTCCTTGGAAAGCACCGTTCGATACTCGAGCGACCAGTGCCAGCAATCGCCATACCAGACGATTTCCTCGCGCACATTCGGGTTGATCTGCAGACGCTTTCGCAGGATGTCATACAGTGGCCGGACCGGCGCGCGGAGTGACTCCCGGAGATCGGCAGGCGTGGGCGATCTGAACCTGTCAGTCCATGCTGGAGGGCGTTCGAAGCCCTTGCGATGATGCATCGGCAACTTCCCAGACCCGCATGCCGACGGCGCGCCCGGTGGGTACCGGGCAGCCGTCGCGGGTCGCCGCGACAACCTGATACAATCACGTTAGGCTGCATGTGCGGCGACAATCGCCGGTACGTGCGAAAAAATGCCGTGAAATCACTGAATGCCGACCGGAAACCGCTGTTGCCACAGTGGTTGCCGACACTACGGACCTTCCCATGACACCTTCCACCCAGCCGCCGGCCCCGGCCCCCCCGTCCGCGGGCGCGCCGCCAGCCGTGGACCTCGCCCGGGCGTCGATCCTGCTGGTGGACGATAACCAGCAGAACCTCGAACTGATGCAGGCCTATCTGGAGAGCCTGCCCTGCCGCATCCAGACGGCTCGTGACGGCCTGGAGGCGATGGAGATCATCGAGCGCGACCGACCCGACCTGATTCTGCTTGATGTCATGATGCCGCGCATGAGCGGCTTCGAAGTGTGCCAGAAGATCAAGGGCAATCCCCTGACGCGCGACGTGGTGGTGATCATGGTGACGGCCCTGCACGAGGTCGGCGACTTCGAGCGGGCCGCCGAATGCGGCACCAATGACTTCATCACCAAGCCCGTCAACAAGCCGGAACTGCTGACGCGCGTGCGCTCGCTGCTGGAGTTGCGATTGATCAAGCAGCGCTACGACCAGTTGCTCGGGCTCAAGCAGCATCGCCGGCCCGACGATCGCGAACGGCCCGGCGCGGGCGAGAATCTCGAGTGATGGCCCGAATCGTCAGTCGCCCACGTTGCCATATCGCTCCTGCAGCACACGCACGGTGAAGCCGCCTTCGAAGGCCGTATCGGCCTGTTGCGAGGCGAAGTGAATCCAGTCGCTGACCTCGTCGATGGGGAAACTGACGATCTCGCTTGCGGTGCGACCGCAGTCAAGAGCCCTGGTCGGCGTCGAAAGCAGGACGCCTTCAATGCGGAACGCTGACCATGTCAGCGGCCGAATCCAGATGTGCTCGACGGACTCGCTGCCTGCCGCGGGAGGAGGGCTCGCTTGATTCTGATCGCCGGCAGCCTCCGCGAGCGGGGCCGCCCATTTCACCCCCCAGAGCATTCGCTGCTCCGGCGTGGCGACGCTCCATCGCTGCCGCGCATCATCCAGCGTGCGACGAGCCTCACCGGTGGCGCGTTCGAGTTGTCGCTCCAT
>DATKJG010000177.1:0-5715 GCA_035543215.1 Phycisphaerales bacterium
GATCATTGGGCCTGACCACCGCGTGGAATCTCATTCACGCCATGGATGGCGACCTGTTCCCGCAGGCAATCGTGATTCCGCTGCTGGATGATCATCGCATTCTCACTCAGGTCGCCGGCCACGAGATCGACGTGGTGAAACTCATTCCGCCGCTGGTGATCGACGAGGAGGATGTGCGCTGGTTCTTGTCGGCGTTCGAGCAGGTGATGGTGAAACTGCACCAGTTCCCCGGGCCGGTGTGGGAGTTGATGAAGAAACTCGGCAAGCACGCGGTGACGAAGCGGC
Source organism: Phycisphaerales bacterium (assembly GCA_035543215.1). GTDB lineage: Bacteria > Planctomycetota > Phycisphaerae > Phycisphaerales > SM1A02 > DATKJG01. The sequence continues at coordinate 286 of DATKJG010000177.1, forward strand.
CACGCGAAGCGGTCGAGGTGTAGACGAGTCATTCGCGGGGCGCAGCCGAGCTCTCGATTGAATCGAGGTCGAACACATCAACTACAAACGAGGTCGCGTAACCGGCGCGCATGATGCGCGAAGGCCTCTCCGCGGCCGCAGCGGTAAACATCGCGTACGGCACGTTCATCGTGTCAAGGCCGGCAACCCACCTTCCAGATCCGACATCAGCGACGAGAACGTCCGGTGACGTCATGTGACTTCTCACCAGCATGAATCGATTGTCGGGAGTGAACTGGGGGTTTGCGAGCGAATTGGGACGCACCGGCGATTGAATTGAGTGGACGAGCGTGCCGTCATGGCGATCGACGAGGTCGATGGATGCCAGACCCTCGATGTTGGTCTGCCATGCGAGCATCGTGCCGTCGGCCGATGGTGTCGGCCAACCGGCTCGCCAGTTCTCAAGAGGCGCGGGCTGGTCCTCTCGAGGCTCATCAAGAAACAGCAGGGCTGGCCAGAGATTGTGGTAATTGGGCAAGATGACTCGGCCAGCGCTGGCCATCGGCTCCAGGAATCCGCGGCCGTCAAACGTCGCGAGCATCGTCACCTCGGCTGTCTCATCGTTTGCGAGATTCCACTTCTGCACGCTGCCGGTGTTGAGAACAACCCACACTGTGGCGGCGTCGCCTTCGCGGGGCGCGGCGATACCGCGGATCTGCATGCGCCGGAAGCGCCCGTTCCTGCTGCTCAATCGGCGCGTTTGAAGATGTTTGCCGGTCGTAGCATCGAGCAGCGCCAGGGCTTTGCTCGAGGAGACCACGCAGGTTTTCCCGCCAGCCAGCAGAAGCGGTCCGTTTCGCACAGAAGCGATGCCGCTGTTGAGAACGTGCTCGACGCCATCAACGATTGTTACCCGGCTGAGACTCGCGCATTCGACGCGGCACTCGTTCAGCCACAGCATCGATGTCTGGGCGCGATCGTTGAGCGCATCGGTCGGCCAGTCGAACCAGTCGAAGAACAGCGGTCGGAGCGTCCGCAAGTGACCCGTCCTGAGGACTGCGCCATACGCGAGCGCGATCGCCGCCAGCAACGCGATGCGCCAGACCCGGCGGCGACCGTAGCGCGGATGCTGCACTGCTCGCGCGTAGCCGCATTCGGGACAACGCGTCTCCTGAAGATTGCGCAACATGTAGCCGCAGCGACGACAATGCGGCTCGCCCAGTGCATTCGGCCGCTTCGACACGCGCAGGCCGATGATCAGAAGCGTCAGCAACGCCAGAATGATGGAGAGTTCAGGCCACCAGTAGGTCAGTGCATCCCACACATCCACCGACTGCCGCGCGCGCACAAGCAGCAGCGACTGGCCATCAGCCGACAACGTGGCCCCCGTCACATCCGTGCCAAAGCTGAAGGTGTACGAAGGTTCGAGCGTCGGCAGCGCCGGCATGGTCGTGCTTGAGGCGGCCTGCGTCGCTCTCTGCATGTGTGGATTCTACCGTCGCGCTTCCTACATCCCTGATCAAGAATGAGTGTCCGTGCCATGGCCGTGCTGCCTCACGTCAAGAGACGATACCTTTAGGAGCGGTGCGCGACCGACTGCTGGCCAACCTCGCTGACTTCATCTGGCGTCGCCCATGGCTTGTCGTCATCGTCGCTGCGCTGCTGGCGGGAGTGTGCGCGGTATATGCCGCCACATCGCTGCGGCTCAACGCGAATCTTGATGATCTGATCGCGCCTGATCGGCTGTACATGCAGGACTATCGCCGCTTCCTTCAGGAGTTCGGCGACCTCGAATGCATCATCATCGCCATCGATGCCTCGCAAGATCGCCGACGTGCTGAAGCGGCGGTGGACGCGCTGCTGGAGCGGCTGCGAGCCGTTCCGGGCCTGCCCGGCGTCCACGGAGCGATCGAATCCGATGAACAGTTGCGACTCGCCACGCGCAACATGAGCGATTCCGAACTGCGAGATTTCGCACTTACTGCCGAGGCGTTTCCCGCGCTTCTCTCGGGCGATGTGGCGCGCGTCATCGGCGATGCGAGCGCACTTCTCGAGCGGCTGGTCAGCGCTGGTCTGACGATGTCGCCGGAGCAGCAGCAGCGCACCGGCGCGGCCGCGATCTTTCTCCTGGAAGCGATCGCCTCAACCAGGAATCCAAGGCCGGAAATCCAGAATCTCATTCAGCCGCCGCCACGCCGATTTCTCGACTCTGACACTGGCCGGCTGCTGTTCATCAACATCCTGCCGGCGAAGGACTTCGCGACGCTGTCGGTGATCGAGGAGCCATTGCGGGGAATTCGCGAGGCGATCGCGCTGACCCGCCGCGAGTTTGCGGACATCGACATCGGCCTGACCGGCAAGCCCGTGATGCAGTACGACGAGATGGCCACGAGCAAAACGGACATGACGCGGGCATCAATCATCGCGCTCGTCCTGTGCGCTGCGCTCTTCATGGTCTTCATGGGCGGCGTGAAGCGGCCACTGCTGGCCGTGATCGCCTTTGGCTTCGGCGCGGCGTGGACGTACGGCTTCGCGACGCTGGCCGTCGGTCAACTCAATCTGCTCAGCCTGGTGTTCATGCTCGTGCTCGTGGGCGTCGGGCTTGACTACGGCGTGCACGTGATCAACCGCTACCAGGAGTTCCGCATCGGCGGCGATGATGTTCCCACCTCGCTGCGCGGCGCGGTGGTCACGGCCGTGCGCGGCAACATCACCGGCGCGCTGACCAGCAGCATCGTCTTCTTCATGGCCCTGTTTACGACGTTTCAGGGTCTGCGCGAACTGGGATTGATCGCGGGTGGCGGACTGCTGCTCTGTCTCATGGCGATGAGCGTCGTGCTACCGGCGCTCTTGGCGATCGTCGAGCGGCGCCTGTCTGCTACCAAGGCCGAGAAACCAAGGGGTCTGCTCGACAATGACATGGCTGACGGTCGTGCCGAGGCGTGGTTCGTGCGGCACGCGCGTGGCGTGCTCCTCGCCACGCTGCTTGTCACGGCCGGGCTGCTGCTGGCGACGTGGTGGAGTCGGCCTCGATTCGAGTTCAACTTGCTCAAGTTGCAGGCGCGCGGCCTGGAGTCGATCGAATGGGAGCAACGAATTCTGAATGATTCGGCGGCGGAGTCGTGGTTCGGGGCTGCCGTCGCTCAGAATCAGGAGCAGGCGATCGAAATCATCGAACGCGCGAAGTCGCGGCCGACGATCGGTGCGGTGCGCAGCGTGTTCGATCTTGTCCAGCCCGATTCGCCGCAGCGCGACACGTGGCGCGCGGCGCTTCATGCAGAAAGTTCCCTGCCTGCAACAGGCATCGCCTCAACTGATCTCGCCGCGGCGCTGAAGCAGGCGACAAGCCGGCTGCAATTCATCGCGCAAGCGGCAGCGACGCAGTCGCCCGCCGAAGCGCAGCGACTCCAGGCGCTGGTGGAGGAGTTGCGTCAGGTTGATCCTGTTGATGCCGCGGCACGCCAATCGATTGACAGCACGCTCTCAGCAATCGCCGGCACATTGACGGTCATGCTCGAAGGCGATGCGGCGCCGCAGCGCGACGCGCTGCCTCAGGCAGTGCGTGACCAGTTCATCTCGCCCAACGGCCTCCTGCTGGTCATGCTGCATCCGAAGCAGAACGTCTGGGAATACGAGCCGATGAAGACATTCATCGCCGACCTTCGTGCCGTCGATGCCGGCGTGACGGGCGTGCCCGTCACGCACTTCGAGTCGCTGGGCGAGATGCGTCGCGCGTTCATGGTCATGTCGATGCTTTCGCTGCTGGCCATCATCGTGCTTCTGGCGATCGACTTCCGAACGCTGCGCGATGTGCTGCTGGCGCTGGCGCCGCTGCTCATTGGTCTGGTATGGACCGTCGCGGCGATGGGACTGCTGGGGGTGTCATTCAACCTTGCGAATTTCTTTGCAGCGCCGATGCTCATCGGACTGGGCGTGGACAGCGCCGTGCACATCCTTCATCGCTATCACGAAGGCGGCGACCGATTCAATCGCCTGCACCTCGGCCATACACGACGGGCGGTGTCTCTCACGGCGTTGACCACGATCGTCGGGTTCGGGGCCCTGGTCATCGCGCGCCATCGCGGTCTGCAGGGCCTTGGCCTGGTCATGGCGATTGGATCGACGGCGTGCATGCTGTCATCGATTATCGTTCTGCCGGCGCTGCTGGCGTGGCGCGAGCGCACGCGCAAGGCCCACGCATAGGCGGGCCTACGCAGGCTACGATGTGCGCATCATGCCACACGATCTGTTCGAGCGACATCGGCCGCTGCTCGAGAAGGCGGTGCAAGCCATTCATGAGCGCACCTACTGGAGCGCGTATCCCGAAGTCCCCAGCGGCAAGGTTTACGGCGAAGCGGCCAAGGACGACGGCGAGCGAGCGTTCAAGAATCGGTTGAACAAGCCGTTCGCATCAGGCGAATCGGGTGGAGCGATGGTCGGCGCGGAGGTTTCACCGTATGGCTTCGCGCTGGGCATCACCTATCCACGGCCTGAGATCGATCGGCTGCTGACCGACGCCGCACGCGCGATTGCCGGGTGGGCGGCCGTCGAACCCGAGGCGCGCGTCGGCGTGTGCATGGAGATTCTGCATCGACTCAACAGGCGAACGTTCGAAATCGCCAACGCCGTCATGCACACCACGGGCCAGGGATTCATGATGTCCTTTCAGGCGGGCGGGCCGCACGCGCAGGATCGCGGGCTGGAGGCGCTGGCCTACGCGTGGGAGGAAATGAATCGCGTGCCGCGCACGGCATTGTGGCAGAAGCAGGTGAGCAAGACGGATGTCGTGTCGCTGACCAAGAACTTCCGCATCGTGCCGCGCGGCATCGCGCTGGTCATCGGCTGTTCGACTTTTCCGACGTGGAATTCGTACCCGGCGATCTTCGCATCGCTGGCGACGGGCAACCCGGTCATTGTCAAGCCGCACGGCGGGGCGATCCTGCCGCTGGCCATCACCGTCGAGATCGCGCGCGAGGTGCTCAGGGAGCAGGGCTTCGATCCCAACGTGATCACGCTGGCCGCGGACACTGTCAAGGATCCGATCACCAAGACACTGGTTGCGCGGCCGGAGGTGAAGATCATCGATTACACAGGTTCCTCGAGTTTCGGCGAGTGGATCGAGAAGAGCGCTTCGCCGCACGCGATTGTGTTCACGGAGAAGGCGGGCGTGAACAGCGCGATCATTGACAGCGTGGACGACCTGCGCGCGATGACCAGCAACATGGCGTTCACGTTGAGCTTGTACAGCGGGCAGATGTGCACGACAACGCAGAACATCTTCGTGCCGCGCGATGGTGTGAAGGTGGCAGGCGAGAAGAAGTCGTTTGACGAGATCGCGCAGGCGATCGTTGGGGCGGTGAACTGGCTTTTGGGGGACCCCAAGCGCGCCTCGGAGATTCTCGGCGCGCTTCAGAACGACGCCACCTTGCAGCGCGTGGACGCCACCGCGAC
>DATKJG010000178.1:0-3138 GCA_035543215.1 Phycisphaerales bacterium
ATCTCGATCACGACGGAGACGTCGATAGTCAGGATCAACTGGCGCTGCTGGCGGCATGGGGCGCGTGCCCGGTAGGCGCTTCGTGCCCGGCCGATCTGAATGGCGACGGGATCGTCAATAGCCGCGACCTGGTCATGCTCGTGCACCGGTTCACGCATTGACGCGCATCTCCCGACCGGCGTCGCGCCGCTAGACTTCGCTGCGCATGCCGTCGAATGCTGAGATCTCGCGCGTGTTTGCCGAGATGGCCGCGGTGATGGAGATCACCGGCGCCAACGTGTTCAAGATCAACGCCTACCGCAACGCGGCGCGGCTGATCGCCGATCACGCATCATCGCTTGCTGAACTCGTGCCCGACAAGAAGGCCCTCATGGCCATCGAGGGAATCGGCGACGGCATCGCCTCGAAGATCATTGAGTTCACGCAAACCGGCAAGGTGAAGGATCACGCTGCGTTGGTCGCGACCATCCCCGCCGGTCTGATCGAAATCACCAATATCTCCGGCGTCGGGCCCAAGACCGCCAAACTCCTGTGGGAGAAGGCAGGCGTCACGAATCTCGAAAGCCTCAAGGCCAAGATCGCATCAGGCGAACTCGAGAACATCCCGCGCATGGGCGCGAAGACTGTCGAGAACATCAAGAAGTCGATCGAGTTCCTCTCGCAGTCGTCCGAGCGGACGAACATCGGCGATGCGATGCCCCTGGCGGAGAATCTCATCGAACTGCTGATGCAGACCAGGGGCGCGGGCGTCAAGCGCATTGAATACGCGGGCTCGTTGAGGCGGGGATGCGAGACCATCGGCGACATCGACCTGCTCGCCATCGCATCAAAACCCGAGAAACTGATGGATGCGTTCGCCACGATGCCCATGGTCACGCAAGTACTGGTCAGGGGCGGCAACAAGTGCTCGGTGCGCATTGCGCGCGGAATTCAGGTGGACCTGCGCACCATCGATGAAGACCGCTTCGGCGCTTCGCTGCTGTACTTCACCGGCTCCAAGGCCCACAACATCGCGCTGCGCGAGAAGGCGCAGAAGATGAAACTCACGCTGAACGAATACGGCCTGTTCCCCGACGATGGCGAGCCGGCGCCGCAGAACCGCGGCATCAAGCCCATCGTCGCAACGACGGAGCAGGAGATCTACAAGGCGCTCAAGGTGCCCTACTTCCGGCCCGAGATGCGCGAGGATCGCGGGGAATTTGCGTTCAAGACACAGGCCGAGGTTCCGAACCTCATTGAACTCAAGGACATCCAAGCCGAACTGCACGCCCACACGAAGGCCTCCGATGGCCTGATGACGATCGAGGAACTCGCGGAAGAAGCCAAGTCGCGCGGCTTCCACACCATCGCCGTCACCGATCACTCCAGGAGCAGTGTTCAGGCCAATGGCCTCTCACCCGAGCGCCTGCGCGAGCACACCATGGCGGTGCGCGACGCCGCGAAGAAGGTAAAGGGCATCTCGATTCTCACCGGCTCCGAGGTGGACATTCTCATCGATGGCCGACTGGACTACGACGATGATCTGCTCAAGGAACTGGACATCGTCATCGCGTCCCCCCACGCCTCGCTCAAGCAAACCCCTGAAGAGGCGACGAAGCGATTGCTCAAGGCGATCGCCAACCCGTACGTGCACATCATCGGCCACCCGACCGGCCGCATGGTCGGGCGGCGCGAAGGCCTGTCGCCCGATATGAACAAGATCATCGCGGCAGCGGTGAAGCACAACGTCGCGCTGGAGGTCAACTCCAATCACAATCGCCTGGATCTGCGCGATGCGCATGTGCGGGCGGCGGTTGATGCGGGCTGCCTGATCGGCATCAACACGGATGCCCACACGCACGATGATTTCGACGAGTTGTGTTACGGCGTCTTGACAGCGCGCCGCGGCTGGCTGACCGCGGAACAATGCATCAACGCCTGGCCGAGGGTGAAACTGCACAAGTGGTTGAAATCGAAGCGGTGAAATCTGCCGCCGCAGCCTGCTGAGCATCAAGGACAACGCCGGGGTCGGTTGAGCCGGGCACGGCCACTGATCCTCATCCCCGGTCCAAATATCCGGCCCTGCGCGATACCATCTTGCGCATGCACAGATGAGGGCTATCCATGAATGCCATGCATATGCACCGGGTTGGCACACTCGCGCTTCGCGCGATTCTCGCAGCCGCGCCCGTGGCGGTCAGCGGTTGTCAGGTGACCAGCCCCAAACCGAGCATCACGCCGGCGATCGAACCGGACATCGCGGTGAGCCCGAACCAGGGGCGACTTCGGATGCGCTCGCTGGTCGATCCGATGTGTGGCCAGATTGAGGCCGCCGCCGACGCGATCATCGCTTCCTCCGACGATCGCGCAGTGCGACTGGCGGCGCTGAACTGGAAAATCGACGCCGTGCCCGCGCTGCGCGAAGCGCTCTTCCAGCCAGGCTGGAACACCGCCGCGCTCGACACCCTCGTGCTGTGCATTCAGATGGGCGACTACTTCGAGAGCGGCCCCGGCAAAGCGGCCCTCGGGCCTGCGAGCGCGCAGGCTGTCGCCGCCTGCCGGAGCATGCAGCAGGAATTCACCACTGTGCTCGCCTCGGCGACCTTCTCGGGCGATGTCGGACAAGTGACGTCCTTCGCACAAAAATGGGCAGCGGACCATCCCATCCAGCACGCGATCGCCGATCGGCCGTCCACGCTCACGCGGGCCTTCGAGCGCGACAGCCGCGAGTCGATGTCCGCGGGCGAGACCGTCGCCGAGGCCGCCATCACGTTGGATGATCTTAATCGCAAGATCGAGGTATACAGCGAGCAACTGTTCCGACAGGCCCGCTGGGAAGCCGAACGCTTCACGATGGAACTTGTGCCGACTTTGCACCTCGACCAGGCGATGTCGCTGGCCCAGCGCGCCGATGATGCGGCCGAGAAGGCACTCCCGCTGGCCGAGCGCGCGATGAAGTCGGCCGAGCAGGTAATGGTGGCGATGGAACGCATGGAGCCGTCCGTCGCTCGCGTGGCCAAGGTCGCGGAGGACGCGCCGGCGCTGGTCGCGTCGGAGAGGCAGGCCGCCATTCAAGCCGCGCACGAGGAAATCGGCCGGGCCATCGACTTCGCCCACGAGGAGCGCATGGAAGTGCTGGACAAAATCAGCGAGGAACGC
>DATKJG010000179.1:0-2671 GCA_035543215.1 Phycisphaerales bacterium
GCCGGAACGGCAGCCGCAGGAAAGCGAGCGCAACGTGATGTTGCGGAAGCGCATCGCGGAATTGCCGGAACTTCAGAGAATCGTCATCGAGCGTGCCTACCTTCAGGGATTCACGCTCCGTGAGGTCAGCGAACAGTTGAACGCCCCGCTCGGAACGATCAAATCAGCCCTGAGCCGCGGATTGGAGCGGCTGCGGGAACGAGCACGAAGCGACTGGGCCGGGTAGCCCGGACGCCCAGCGAAAAGGGATGGACGAGCGCACAGGATGTGCGGCGTTGGCGTAATGAAAGGGATGGTCGACGCCCCGGGGATGAACGCAGGCAGGAATCCATAAAGCACGATGACCCGGATGTCCGGCAAGTCGGTGCGACTTTGAAGCGGAAATGACGAAGATGAACTCTCCCCAGATGATGACTCGCGAGGAACTGCTCGAGTACGCGGCGTTGGATGCCTTCGGGCTGCTCGATGAATACGACGGCGATCGTTACACGCGCGGCTTCCACGATGCGCCCGCCGCGCTGCAGGATGAAGTCAAGCGACTTCAGGCCGATCTCGCAACTGATCCTTCATTCATCACCAGCGACGAGGAGCCGTCGTTCGCCCTGCGCGAGCGCGTGCTGGCCGCCGTCGCTGCCGCCATCGAGCGCGAGGAAGCCCAATTGGCCCCGCTGGCGACAATCGGGCGTGGACGAGGGGCCGAATACGACAACAACATCCGGCGCGGCCGTTACGCGCTGTCGGGCATGTTCTGGCGGGCAGCGTCGTTCGTGCTCGCGGCGTGCGGCATCGTCATGGCGTATGCCTGGTCCGGCGCCGTCAGGCAGAACGACGAACTCATCAAATACGCCATCGAAAAGCGCGATGTGAGCCAGATTGCTCAGTACCTTGGCGATGATTTCAACGCGTTCGTCAAGCACTCGGTCGGCAAGGCGCGCGTGCTGCGGCCGGTCAGCGACACCTTCTCTGGCACAGCCACTCTCTATCTCAGGAACAACGAGGACGGCACGGGATCGGCTTTTGTCCTGGCGACAGCGATGCCGAGCAATCAGAAATACTCTCTCAAGGTCAAGATCGCGAATGCCTGGCAGGAGGTTGACACGTTTGTCAGCAACGGCGTGATCGAAGGCCTGCACCTGGATCACCTCAGTTCGGCTGTGGTGGCCAGCGCTGCGACCGCGACCTGGCAGATCGTGGATGAGGCCGGCGCGGTCGTCCTGCAGACCACTTGACGCGCACGAATCAATCAATGAGCGCATGAACTTCGCGCGGATGAACACTCGTTCATCCGCGTTGTTGTTCCTCGGTGTCGGGTCACGAGGCCTCAGCCTCGGCGCGGCGCAGCCACTCCTCCTCGAACTCCTGTAACTCGCGCTCGACATGGGCCCGATCGACCTGCAGCGCCTTCATCTTCGCGCCGTCGGCGTAGGTCGCCGGCTCGAGCATTGCCTGGTCGATCTCCGCCAGGCGCTGTTGCGCCTGCGCAAGTCGCTTCTCGAGTTGTTCCTGTTTCAACCGCGCGTGCGGGCCGGGCGGCGTGCGCTCGGGCTTTGCGGCGGCTGGCGTCTTGGTTGGAACACGCTGCTTGTCGCGGGCTGCACTGCGGGCCCGCTGCTCATCGGCCCGCGCACGCTCGGCCGCCTCCGCCCGCTCGCGCCGCTGGCGCTCCTCCCACTCCGCATAACGCCCCGGAAAGATCCTCGCGCCGCCATCGCCATCGAGAATGATCAGCCGGTCACAGATGTCCTGCAGCAACTGCCGATCGTGCGTGATCAGCAAGAGCGTACCGTCGTATCCGTTGTCGCCCGACGACAGCGCCTGCTCCAGTCGCTCGGCTGATGGAATGTCGAGGTGATTGCTCGGTTCGTCGAGCACGAGCACGTTGTGTGCGCCAGCGACCAGTCCGGCAAGTACGGCCCGGCTGCGCTCCCCGCCTGACAAACTCCCCAGTACCTTGTCCTGCTCGCTGCCGCTGAAGAGGAATGCGCCGGCCAGATCGCGGGCCTGCTGCTCGCTCGCCTTGGCGCTGCCATCGAGCCCCACGATCACCTGCTGCAGGTACTGCCAGACGGTGAGCGACATATCGAGATGATCGTGCAATTGCCGGTAGTAGCCGATGTTCAGGCGGCTGCCGAGTCGCACCGTTCCCCCATTCGGCTCGACCTCGCCAAGCAGACACTTGATAAGCGTCGTCTTGCCGGCGCCGTTGGGGCCGATGATGCCGATGCGATCGCCGCGCGTGATCGACAGGTCGAGCCCGTTGAAGAGTCTCTTCTCGTCGTACGCCTTGCCGAGTCCCTCCACCACCACGACCTGATCGCCCGAGCGCTGAGCGGGCGGCAACCGCAGGTTCATCACCTCGAGTTCGATCGGGCGCTCGTTGACGTTCTCCTTGAAGCGATCGAGGCGCGCCTCGCGTCCCTTGGCCTGGCGGGCCCGCTGGCCGGCGCGGTAGCGGTCGATGAATTCCTGCTCTTGGCGAATGCGATCCTGCTGCTTGTCGAAGACGCGCGCCTCGGTCAGTTGCCGCTCGCGGCGCAGGTTGACGTAATCGTGGTAGTTGCCCGGATACTCGCGAATGACCCCGCGCTCGACCTCGATGATGCGATGCACCACGCGGTCGAGCAGCCAGCGATCGTGGCTCACCACCACCACCGCGCCGGGATAATCCTCC
>DATKJG010000180.1:0-3165 GCA_035543215.1 Phycisphaerales bacterium
AGCGTCATCGTGCAGGCGTTCGCCGACGTCGGGCGCATCGGCACGCTCAGCCCATCGTGCTTCTGGCCGGAACCCGAAGTGACCAGCGCGATGGTGGGGATTGCTCCCATTGACGAACGTCGCCGCGCCGAGTGGGGGGGCCACGAACGCGAGTTCGCACGCTTTGTCACCGAACTCTTCACCAAGCGCCGCAAACAACTGGGCACGATCATCGGCCGCGCGCATCCTGCATGGCAGGCGCTTGCGGGGCTGGGCATTACACCGCAGATGCGGCCCGAGGCGCTTCGCGTCGAACAGCACGTCGCCCTCTGCCGCCATATCAATACGTGAAGCCGGGCTCAGAATTCTGCGAATCCCAGCGATGCGCCCAGGCTTGTGTCATCGCGGATCTGGTCGTACTTGACCTGCAGCGTCAGATCGAAATCCGGGAAACTGCGCGTGATTCGGAAATTCAATGAGCGCAGATCGCTGAACCGGAAGTCGTATTGCGGAGAGAACTCGATCCGGTACTTCGGCGCGACCTGATACTGCCAGTTCACGCCCAGCAGCCGCGTGTCGTCGACCTCGATGATGCGATATTCGACGAACGTGATGAAGACCGGCGAATGCCGCAGTTCGACGCCGATCGAACTCCGCGCGACGCGCGACTCCTCCATCAGGTACACCGCCTCTCCGACAAGATTGAGCGAATCGCTCAGCAGCCATGATCCGGAGGCGCGGATGTGATTGCCGAACTGCGAATACTCGGGCCGGTAATCGAAGAACTGCGGCGTGGGCGATTCATCAGGGTCGTCCTCGCCGGTCAGGACCAACGCGCCGTCGAGGGTGATGTAATCGACCGAATGCCAGTTGCCCGCGCCGCCGCGCTGCGTTTGCCATGTATTGCGCAACCCGACTTCCACCGCCGCACCGTCAGCGATCGACTCCACGTCCTCGTCGTACACCGGCAGGTCATCCTGGCTGACGCTCGAGTACGCGCTCCACAGTGTCATATACGGCTCGATCAAGTGGCGCAGGCGGTGCACATCGAAGAACTTGCTGTCCACGCCGTTGAGCACGCGCTGGATGACGGTATTGATGCGCACACCAGCTGCGCCGTAGAAGCGCAGGCTGTCGGCGTCCGATGAGAACTCGTCGAAGTCGTCGTCGTACGCCGTGAAGCGCCCGACGACGAACGGCGTGACGTCGAAGCTGCCTACTTGCATCGGCATGCTGATTTCGTGCCGGCTGTCGAAGCGATTGACCCAGTTCTGCCGCAGGCCGGCGAGTTCAAGAGCCTCGTCGATCTGATCGTTCTCGCCGATGCCGAACGCGCGGCCGCGCACGCCCAGTTCGCGCGGCGTGCCGTCCTGTAGCAACATGCGCATGTGCGAGACCCGGTTCTCCATGCTGTAGGTGAATCGATCGTTGAACAGCGAATCGCCGTAGCGGCGATAGCCGAGCTCCGGCAACTTGTCGACGGTGTACTGGCGGCTGGCCAGCAGATAATCGTTGGAGATGAAGTCCTGCAGCGAGTACTTGGTCAGGAAGGTGAACGCCGCGTTGTCCTTCTGATGCTTGAGGTACAGGGCCGTCTCGTACTCGCGCCGTTCCGTGAAGTCATCGGTGCGCCACGAGGTGATGTAGGTCGGATCGCTGATGACCGACAACTGAGCCTGCAGCGTCCAGTAGCGCGAAAGTTCGGCCTGGTACTCCATCAGCGCGACGCCGCGGAACGACTTGTCGGAATCGACGTCGAGACCGCTCGAGGTGCGGTCCTCGCCACTGTCGAGCTGGCCATACAGGTCGATCGCCCCCTCGGCCTTGCCCACGTCGTAACGCAGGTCGAGGCCGGTGCCCGCACCGCGCTCGAAGAAGGCATCGGCTTTCCAATCGACATCGAGACCTTCGGGCGCCTCCTTGCCCATGAGCGTGTACAGGTCCCATGTGGTGCGCAGGAACAGCCCGTCGTTGCGATCGCTTCCCACCGACACACCGCGCAGCGGCACGTCCTGCACCGTGCCACGAAAGCGCGGCCATGGCACGACCGGGATGTTCGATACGAGCATCGAGTTGCTGGTTGCGTCGATGAACGTCTCGCTCTCACCGCCTTCAACCTCGGGCGGCCGATCCACAATCATCACTTGGCGCGCACCAATCGCCAGGTGCGGCGCAAAGAATTCGCTGGTTGAAACCTTCACATCGCGCGCCTCCCACTGGTTCTCGGCGATCTGCCGCATCTCGGCCGCGCGGGCGTGCACCGGAATCTTCGTCTCGCGATTCTGCAGTCGCAGCCACGAATCGAGCATGATGGCCTGTCCGCGCCGGAAGTCGTAATACGCGCGGGGAGTGCGCACCACGTACTCGCCGCCCTGCGCCACCACCGAGACGTTGCCTTCGAGGTAGATGCCGCGGATCGCGCTCGCCTCGAGTTGCGAGGTCGACAGTTCATCCAGCGGCCCCGGAATGGTGAAGATCACGGCGCGCTCGGCCCCGAGCGTCAGTTGCGAGAGGTTGTCGGCCCGCCGCTCGGCGACGAAGTCGATCACGATCGAGCCGTCGACGGTGACGATGTTCTCCGTCTCGCCGCGCGTGATATCAATGCGATCGGCGGTCCAGCGCACGATGCCCTCGGGATCCTTGAGCCATTCGCTGGTCGTGCCGGCAGGGAGTTCAACGCGACGGGGCAGTTCCAGATCCTGCTCGGTGACGCGGCCGCCGGGAACGGGAACAAAGGTGACTTCAGGCGGCGGGGGGGCGGGTCGCACATCTGGCCGCTCACCGAGCGTCTGGTTGGTCGCGGCAAGATGTTTGAGGTGATCGGCAAGTCGCGCCTCGGCTTGCTTGATCAGGGCCGGCTTCTTGGGCGATTCGCTGGTGAGTTGTGCGGTCTCGAGGCGCACCTCGCCGCGCGTTGAGGCGGTGATGAGCACGTTCTCGCCTTCAACGCCAAGGCCAGCCCGCTTGGTCGGGTCGCTGACCTCGGGGAAGTACAGCGCGATCTGGTTGATCTCGCCCTGGCTGCTTGGCAGGCGGTTGATCCAGATCATGGCCTGCTCGGCCGTGAAGCGGTAGCCGCCGAGCGTGACCTGCACATCGCCCTCCAGCAGCAGGCGCTGCGTGTCATCCACATCCCAGCTCCAGGCGCGAAGCGCGTTGAAGCGCACATCGGTGTGCAGCGGCGCA
>DATKJG010000181.1:0-4556 GCA_035543215.1 Phycisphaerales bacterium
GGGTGTGCCGCGCGTTGTGACCACCTTGATGAAGTTGATCGCCAGCGCGGTCACGACGGTGCCGGCGACAATGGCGATGACGTACATCATCCGATTGTCCACGACTGGCAGCACTATTGGCCCGCCATGCGGCGCGTGGTCGCCGACTTTGCCCAGCATCGCAATCGTGCTCGCGGTCATCGAACCGAGCATAATGCATGGAATCACGCGCAACGGATCGGCGGCGGCGAATGGAATCGCGCCTTCAGTGATGCCGATCATGCCCATGCCCAGTGCGGCATAACCCGACTCGCGCTGCTCATCGCCCCACAACTTGCGTCCAATGATCGTGGCCAATCCCATGCCCAATGGCGGCGTGCAGATGGCGGCAGCGCAGGCGCCCATGACCGTGAAATTGCCCTGTGCAATCAGGCCGGAGCCGAAGAAGAACGCAACCTTGTTCACCGGCCCGCCCATGTCGAACGCGATCATCGCGCCGAGCACGGCTGCAAGAAGCACCTGATTCCCGGTGTTCATCGCCTCGAGTTGCTGTGTCAGTGCCACCATCAGCTCGGCGATGGGAGGCCCTACCAGAAACACGATCGCCGCGCAAACGATCAACGACGACACGATTGGAATGATCAGGATCGGCATGATCGGCTTGACGAACTTGTGCGTGGGAATCTTCTTCATTCCCTGCACGACGTAGCCCGCCAGGAGGCCCGACACCAGAGCCCCGAGGAAGCCGATCGGGATGGCCTTGCCGCTCGCATCGACGAGCGCCGCGCCAGCATTGAGATCGTTGCACAGCCAGCCACTGATCGCGCCGGCGACCAGGCCCGGCTTGCCCGCGATTGAGTAGGCGATGTACATCGAAAGAATCGGCAGCAGCAACTTGAACGACGTGCCGCCGACGGCAAGCATGAATACCACCGCCTTGCGCAGCCACTCGGACTCGATTTGCGATGGGTCGGGGCCATGATCCCCCAGCGGTGACAATGCCAGCGCTGCGGCGATGAGTATGCCGCCGCACGCGACAAATGGAATCGCGAACGACACGCCCGTCAGAAGGTGCTGTCGCAGCCGTTTGAGCCATTCGAGCATGTGTTGATCCTGCTGGTCGCGTCCTGCCGGCGTTGCGCAAGGAAAACCGCACGGCGAGATGAGAGTGTAATGGCCAAACACAGCACCCGCCAGCGGTGCGCCATACAGCCCACTGCGCAGAATGCTCATCGCGGTCTTGGGGCTGCGGCTGCGCGACGTGTTGGCGGTCGAGGACGGCTGCGAGATTAGAGCAGTCCTTCCGGTCAGGACTGCTCTATGCCGAGGTGGCGCTCCATCGCGCCCAGCTCCTCGCATTCTTCATGGCCCACGTCCTGCCATCTGCCACGCCTTAATAGCCTCCAAGGGGTGAATCAGCATCAATGTACTGAGCGTCAGATTGTCGCGAATAAGGAATGCGAGCACGAGTTCGAGGGCGAGGAAAACCGCCAACGCGACCCACAACCCGAAGCGTCGTGCGATCTCAAAGCCTGCAACGCAAGCCAGAATATCGCCCAACGAGTTGGCCACCGAATCGCCCAGGTACTCCACCGACATCGTGTGGTTGCGATAGCGATTGATCACAAACGCCGAGTTCTCGATGATCTCCCATGCCGCCGCAATCCCGACGCCGATGGCCAGACGCCAGCCGATGGTCCATTTCGGCCGAAGCCAGACGAGCACGGCGAAGAAGATCAGGCCGTGGGAGACGTGGGTCAAGGTGTACGGGTCGGCCAGATGACGCGAGCAGTGCTTGGTCCAGACGTTGCTCATCCAAAGCCATGATTCGCCGCACGCACACCACCAGCGTTGACCCTCCAAGCGAAGCGCGACAATCACCGAACAGCCGGTGGCGGCGATGGCGAGGAACGGACCAAGGTGTCGCGGAGCCTTCATCGACCGTGGATGATCGTCCATTCAACAGAACCTGTCGACGTCAACACGTCGCCATCCGGCCGAATACAGCACCTGCACGCATCCGCGAGCGGTCAGCGGGGCGTCACGGCCTAGCATCAGAATCTCTGGCGTTTCAGATTCAGCGGTCGTACGTCTATTCGACGCCGATCGTGCGATTCTCGTTCTCCAGCGGACTCTCGCACACGACGTAAGCCTACCATAGGAGTTCGGGCATTGTCCCCTGGCGTCTCAAGCCGGGCAAGCACCCAGGCCCGCGCATATTCTGCGTCGATGGAGGCGAGATTGCATGTCTGCCAGAACCACCGCGTTCGTGAGCACGTATCCGCCTCGCCTGTGCGGGATCGCCACATTTACGCGCGATCTCTCTCAGGCCATCGCCGCCGCCGATAGGAAAGTGGGCACGACAATTATCGCGATGACGGATCAGGCTCAGAGCGGGGCCGATGCGCAGGCATTCTCGTCGTGCGTGCGTTGCGAGATTCGTCGCGGCGTCAAGGACGATTACGCCAGCGCCGCGAACTTTGTGAACTACAGCGATGTTCGCCTGGTTTCGATCCAGCACGAATACGGCATCTTCGGCGGCGATGACGGCTCACACATTCTCGACTTCCTCGCGCGCATCCGCGTGCCCGCCATCGCCACGCTGCACACCGTGCTCAAGTCGCCATCGAAATCGCAGCGAGCGATCGTCGGAGAAATGGCCCAGCGCTGCGGGCGGTTGGTCGTGATGAGCCAGATCGGTGTGCGTCTGCTGGCCGAGTCGTACGGCGTGCCCGCTGAAAAGGTCGTGATGATTCCGCACGGGATTCCCAACCTGCCGCGCGATGACACGGCCCAGCACAAGGAGCATGTCGGCGCGACCGGACGGCGCATGCTGCTGACCTTCGGCCTGCTCAGCCCCAACAAGGGCATCGAAACCGTCATTCGAGCCTTGCCGCAACTGGTGAGCCGATTCCCCGATCTGCTGTACTTCGTCGTCGGCGCAACCCATCCCGACGTCAAGCGCCGTTACGGCGAGGAGTATCGCCACTCCCTCGAACGCGAAGCCCACGCGCTCGGCGTGGCGGATCATGTGGTCTTCCGCAATCAGTTCGTCTCGTTCGAGGAACTGTGCAGATACCTGCAGGCGGCGGATATCTACGTCACGCCGTATAGGAACGAAGCGCAAAGCACCAGCGGCACGCTGGCATATGCGATGGGCGCCGGCACAGCCGTCGTGTCCACGCCGTACTGGCATGCCCAGGAGCTGCTGGCCGATAGACGCGGGCGCCTGTTTCCGATTGGCGATGCCGGCTCTCTTGCGAAGTCGATTGACTCGCTGTTCTCAAACGAATCCGAGTTGCAGTCTGTACGCGCCGCCGCCTACGACTACACGCGCCCAATGACCTGGGCGCGCGTGGGTGAGGCGTACGCGAAGTTGGCGGAACAGGTGCTGCGCGACGCCACCCCGCCGCTCCCGCTTCCGGCGATGGCCGAGACGTCGCCCATGCGCGACTCCAGCCTGCCCGAGCCCTGTCTCGATCACCTGTTGCGCATGACCGACGACACCGGCATCATCCAGCATGCGACGTTCACCGTTCCCGCGCGCCGCACGGGTTACTGTGTGGATGACAACGCCCGCGCGCTGCTGGTCGCACTGCTGGCGCATCATGTCACCGGCTCGCTCGACGCCAAGCGCCTCATCACCGTCTATCTCAGTTTTCTGCACTACTGTCAGCGCGAGGACGGCCGCTTTCACAACTTCGTCGATTACAACCGCGTGGTCGAGACTGATGTTGGTTCGCAGGACTGCATCGGCCGTGCACTGTGGGCACTCGGCGCGACGGTGCACATGGCCCCGGACGAAGGCTCGCGGCGGCTGGCGCGGGAGATGTTCGATCACGCCATCACACCGGCGCTGGAGTTCGGTCCGCGCGGCCAGGCGCTGGCGATCATGGGCCTGGAGGCGATCCTCCACGCTGAGCCCGAGAGCTCCCAGATTCGTGCGACGCTCGATGCACTCGCCGCGAGGCTCTGTCAGCGCTACCAGCAAGGGGCTGACGCTGACTGGCGGTGGTTCGAGCCGACGCTGACGTACGACAACGCCATCATTCCGCTGGCCCTGTTTACCGCCTTCAGGGTCACCAGCAACCGGTTGCATCTTCGGGTGGCGAGCGAATCGCTCCGCTTCCTGGAGGAGGTCTGCTTTACCGGTCGAGAGGGGGGTGGGATACTGACGTTGATCGGTAATCGCGGCTGGCACGGGCGTGGCGGCGCGGAGCCGAAGCCTGACGCCGATGAACAGCCGATCGACGCTGCGGCGTTCGTGCTCGCGTTTCGCAGTGCGTACCTCGCCACCGGCGATCGCCGCTATCTGAAGCGCATGCGCGAATCGTTTGACTGGTTCCTCGGCGCCAACCGCCTGGGCCTTCGACTCTATGACTTTTCAACCGCCGGCTGTCGCGACGGCCTGTGCCTGCGCGACGCCAGCCAAAATGAGGGTGCCGAGAGCACCGTGTCGTTCCTCATGGCGCTGCTAACCATGCTCGACGGCGCTGGGCCGCGCGAAACGGGGGTCCCGCTGGATGAGACGTCATCTGAGCCTTTGCGGCCTGAGGAGCCAGCCGAAGTGGTTGACG
>DATKJG010000182.1:0-2968 GCA_035543215.1 Phycisphaerales bacterium
GTGCGCAAGTACATGCACGGCGTGAACCCCGTGCTCGCGTTCGCCACGATCTGCCAGTACACCGCGGCCGCGCTGGTGGTTCTGATGCTGGTGTGGGGGGACGAGCACGGCGCGACCGCGCTGCGCCTGCCCGCTGATCAGATCGTCTGGCTGCTGATCTCGGCCCTCATCGGCATCGCCATCGGCCACGTGTTCTATTACATCTCGATCGCGCGCCTGGGCGTGGCCGTGACTGCGGGCGTGCTGCAGTTGCAGCCGTTCCTGGTGGCGATCGGGTCGATGTCGCTGTTCGGTGAGCGCCTGACGACCTGGCAATGGATCGGCGGCTGCATCGCGGTCTCGGGCGCGCTGCTCATGCTGTTCATGCAGTGGCTGTTGAGCAGGCAAGTGCAGGCAATCGAGGAGCCGGTGGCGATCGCCGAGGGCGAAAGCGGCCGGTGATGACGCGAAGTTCAGAAGGTGCGCGACAGTACACTGGCGGCATGAGAACGCCCATTGCACATGTCGCAACGTTGCTTGCTGGAATCACAATACCGAGTGCGGCGCTGGCCGCCGATCAGAGTCCTGGGCTGGTCATCATCGCGCCCGATGAATTCATCAACGCACTGGGTCCGTATGCGAACGAACGCAACACGGACATCCCGACGCGGCTGATCCCACTCAAGATCGCACTCCTGCAGGCGGCCGACATTCCGATCACTCCGGGGCAGCCGTTTCCGCCCGCCGCCGATGATGCGGAACTTCTCAAGCGATTCCTCTTCAATGAGTGGCGTGAGAAGCACGTGGCCTTCGCGCTGCTTGTGGGTGATGCGGACGTCATGCCCGTGCGCTACATGTGCCTCGACCGCGTGACCGCCCCAGCCTTCGACTACGCGTTCTATCCGTCGGACCTGTACTACGCCGACGTCGCCAAAGCCGACGGTTCGTTCGAGGACTGGAACGCTCAGCGGCAAGGCTTTCACGCGCAGTATTTCGGCGAGGTGCGCGGCGAGAAGAACAAGACCGATCCCATCAACTTCGACGACATCGACTACAAGCCCGAGATCGCCGTGGGTCGCTGGCCGGTGAGCACGAGCGATCAGGCTGCGGCGGTGGCGGCGAAGATCCTGCGACACCTCGCGTCGATTCCACCGGATCTGCAGGCGCGCCGCCCCGGCGCCGCCCTGATCGCCTGCGGCGGATGGATCGAGAATCGTTCTGCCATGGACACATTCGCCACGACGCTCGCCGGCAACAACTGGAATGTCGAGAAGCGATACTTCGCCGATAGCAGCCGCGACGATCACACGCCTGCGCCCGATGCCGACAACGTCATCGCGCTCGCCAACGCCGGCTGCGACGTGATCATCCACAGCGGTCACGGCTCCGATGATTCGTGGGCCGACTCGATCAGCGTGACGTCGATTCCCAAGATCAAGGGTTGGCATGCAGACGGCAGGCCTTCGGGCCACCTGCCCGTGATGATGTCGGTCGGTTGTTCCACGGCACGCTTCGCGACGTTGCCGCCGTACGAGGCCTATGTTGACATCAGCGGCGCGGCCCACGCCGGCACCAACAACGGCGAGGTGTTCACGCAACCCCCGCCGCCGCCAGCGTGCTATCAGACCGGCGAATACAACCTGACCGGCCTGGGTGAGAAGTCGTTGCGCGCGCTCACCAGCGGCGCCGTCGCGTACATCGGCTGCAACACCGGCAGCCAGCCGTGCGGCATGACGCTGGCCGAGGGCTTCATCAATGCCCTGCCGGCAGGCGTCGCCTCGGCGAGGCTGGGCGAATGCTGGAACCAGGCGCTGCGCCACTACTTCGACGTCGAACACTTGGCCGCTCTCGTGCCGGTCGACGGCAATTGGTACCCGCCCAGCATCTTCTTCCAAGGCATGAAGTTCATGCTCTACGGCGACCCGTCGCTGTCGATCGCGCGGTGAGGGTTGACCACGTTCGTCATGACTTCAACTGCGTGCGCCCGCCGCGCTTGGCGGATTCGACGATGCGCTCGGCCGTGCGCACCGCAGCGAAACCCGCCTGGGCATCCACCGTCGGCCGGCGGCCGCTGCGAATCGCGCCGAGAAAATCCTCCATCTGCAGTTTAAGCGGCTCGGCGGGCGAAACCTGCAGCGCCTCGACGCGCACCAGTTCGAGGTAGTTCGTCGATGAAAGATCCTCGCCGGCTTTCAGGCGTGCACGAAGGTCCGCGAGTTGCGCATCGTTGGCGCTCCTTCGCACCACCGTGCCGCTGCGGGCCACGAAATCAGCCGACACGTAGGCGCTCTCGGAGATGATCCTGATCTTGCGCTCGGTCTTGAGCGCGAGGCGGCTGGCTGTCACGTTCGCCACGCAGGTTTCGTCATTGTTGTCGAGTTCAAACACCAGCCGCGCGTTGCACACATCCTCGGCCTCGCCCAGCACGCTGACAGCGCTCGCGTGCACCTCTACCGGCTCGCGATTGAGCAGCATCATCAAGAGGTCCAGATCGTGAATCATCATGTCGAGCACGACGCCGACATCGACGCTGCGAAAGGTCATCGGGCTGATGCGGATCATCTCGATGAAGCGCGGGTGCAGGCCTTCGATCGCGCGAATGGCTCGCATCACCGGGTCGTAGCGGACCACGTGCCCAACCTGCAGCACTGCCCCGGACTTCTCGGCCGCCTGGGCGATGGCGCGGGCGGAATCGGCGTCGGGCGCGAGCGGCTTTTCGATCAGGCACGCCACCTTCGCCGCCAGCAGCGGTTCGGCGGCGGCGCGATGATGGCTCGTCGGCGTCGCGATGGTCACCGCATCCACGCCCGATCGCAGCAGCTCATCGACGCTGCCAAACTGCCGGCCGCCCCATTCCTCAAGCACCTTGCGCGCATTGTCGGCGTTGGAGTCGACGACGCCGACAAACTCGGCCCCCGGCTCCTGCGCGTACAGCCGCGCGTGATGCCGGCCCATGCGCCCCACGCCCACGACGGCACAGCGAAGTTTG
>DATKJG010000183.1:0-3588 GCA_035543215.1 Phycisphaerales bacterium
CGCACAGAGCCATGGTGATGCTGCTGGAATCAGCCACGATCGCCCCGCCATATTGGCTCACCCAATTCCCGGTGAAGTTGCAGCCAAGCAGCGACACTGTGCTGTTCTCGCAGGCCATCGCCGAGGCGCCGCAGCAACCGAAATTGCTGTTGTCGGTGAAGGTGCACCCCGACAAAGCCGCACCGTTGGAGTTCGCGCACGAGATCGCGCCGCCTCCGAACGGAGCGGTGTTGTTGGTGAAATTGCAATTGGTCAGCGTCGGCGCACAGGAGGAAATGTGCAGCGCGCCGCCGCCATCGCCACCCGATTCGACCGAGTTCGAGGAGAACGTACAGTCAACAACCTCCGCGTCGTTCACCACGTGCAGTTCGAGGCCGCCGCCATGCAATGACGACTCATTTGCGGTGAATGTGCACCCGTCGATGGTCGGCGCGCCATACTGAAACCAGGCGCCGGCGCCCTGATCAGCCTGATTGCCCGTGAAGATGCAGTCGGTCAGCGTCGCCGAGGAAGTCACGCCGTAGACGCCGCCGCCCGACGAGTCCGCAGTGTTGTTCTGAAATCGGCAGTTGCTGATCGTGGGCGATGCCAGGGCCATGAACAACCCGCCTCCGTGCTGGTCCGAATGTCCATTGCGGATCGTAAAGCCTTGGATCACGGTGCCTGCACCTTCGAGCGAGTTGCACAGCACCACCGGTCCGTCGCCGCCGCCGTCGATGATGGTGGTCGCGTACCCGGCTGCCCCGTTCAGCGTAATGGCCTTGCCGTCGAGATCGATCGTCTCCATGTACGTGCCCGGCAGCACCATGACCGAGTCGCCGTTCGCCGAGGCGTTAATGGCCGCCTGGATGGTGCGTTTGGGCCCCAGCGGCGCGACGCAGTTGACGTTGACGCCAGCCCACGCATCGTTGCCGCATGGCGCAACGTAGCGTGTGACGGCCTTGGCAGCCGTCGTTGCGAACAGGGCCGCGACGAGTGCGAAGCATGGCAGCGTGGACTTGAACGGCATGGCGTCTCCTTCAGGTGAATCCTGGTCGCGGCCAATCCGGCCGCAGAGGTTCGTTGAGAAAGACGCGGAATCAGACGGCAACTGCCATCATGAAAACCCAGAAGAATTCCGAGTACCTTTGCCGCTCGCCCGCCCATCCATGTCGTCCGATACCCCCATCTCAGCCGCCGCTCAGAAACTGGTGTTCGCCGCGTTCGATCGCTGGAGCGAGCTGGGCGACATCCACCGCCTCTCGGAACGCGAACGCACGTTCGTGCTGGTGTGGTCGCTGCTGGACATAGTCGAGAACGGCGGCCTCGCCGGCTTCTTCGACACCTCCACAGCTCCATATGCCAAGGAGAACATCCAGGCCCTGAAGACCATCGGCGCTGCGAACCTCGCCGCCGTACTGCACGATGCCAATGCCGTGTTCGACGAGTACGACGCATCGTGGCAGCCGCATGTCGACCGGCCCCCGCTCGACGATCTGCCGCGCATGCAGACCCTGCAGCAGGCGTTCAACACGGCATCCGCAGGCGTCTGGGAGCAACTCGATCGATATGCCATCGCTCCCGCGCCATGATCGCCCCCGGCGCAGAGCCGGCAGCTTTCATCATTTCGTCTCAACTCAAAACTCAGTACTCAGAACTCGTACTCAGTGTTGCTGCCTCAGCGCCGCACCATCGACTGCAGCGCGATGATGATCTCGTTCTGCGTTGGCGCGCCGTGCGCGTACAGACGGCAGTCCATGGCCGCGCCCCTGGGCGGGGGCAGGCCGAAGAGGTCGCGGCCGTTGACCAGCACCGTGGGTGATGGCCAGTCGCGTCGCGGATCGCCAGCCGCCAGTCGTTCCTGATCAATTTGCTCAATGGTCGCCGCGAGCGCGAGGGACGTGACGGCGCTGGCGACATTGGCGCGCGTGTCTGCGATGTTCGGGCAGCCGCTGAAGCCGAGGACTTCGATGTGAAGGGGTGATGGCGTCGATTCCGCGGGCGAGGCCGGGGCGAGCTCGACTGAGGATGAGGAGGTGGATGCGCAGCCCCAGCCGCCGCCCCCGACCCCCGCGCTCATGAAGGCGATGAGCAGACCGGCAACGCACAGACCACTGGTGAGTACCCGCTTCCACATGACTGGATCATTGTACCGGACGTCAGGTGTAGGGCGGCAGGGAGAGGCCTTTCTGCCAAGAGCCAGGAAGTCACAAGCCAACAGCCCCAGTCCGCAGTCCTCCGTCCGCAGTCATGTCAGTTCGCGCCGGGCTGCCTGGGCCAGGCGCGTGCGGATCCAGTCGGTAAGGCGCAGGCCGGCGCTGTCTGCAGCGCGGCGGAGGTCGCGATAGGTCGTCTGATCGGTGCGGGCGCAGATCATCATGGACTTGCGCTGCTGTTGGGGGAGCAAGGGGCGGCCGATTCGTGGCTTAGGGTTTCGTGGTGACATGACGCTGATTCCATACGCGTGCGCGGGGGCGCCTGCCCATCTTTACCGGATCCAAGCGCAGGATTCTGGGTGAGTTCCTTAGCCAGTGAGGCTGACTTTCTGTATACGATTCTTCGTTGCAGGCGATCTCCTCAAAACGCCCTCCCTTGATGGATAGCGCCGAGAGAAACCCGGTCTGAACGATCCCCTTGACCATCCCCTGACCGAGGCTGAGCGAGCGTTCATCGGACGCTACGCCGGCATGCTGCGAGCGGCGCCGACCACGGTCGTACCGATCCTCAAGGTTGTCGAAGCCGACAATCCGCAGGCGCGTGACGCGATCGAGTTGTTGATCGCGCGCGGCTGGCTGGTGATGAGCGAGCCCGTCATGCACCTGACCGAGGAGCAGTGCGTGCTGTGCGGCAAGGGTCTGGAGATGGCGCGGCAAATCGCTGACCAGCCCAGGCCTGCAGGCAGTACGAATGTCGCGGCAAGCTCCGGCGCGACGGGCTTCAGCCTGCGTGAGACTTGAGGCTGCGCAGTCCGCAGGCCTGTGTTGCCCCCGCGGTGCTTCCTTCCCTATTTCGTGGCGTTTTCGCATGCATCGCGGCTTGGATGCTGCGAATTCTTCGTTGCGCCAACGACATTCATCATGGAGTCCCCCATGCCAGGCTATCAACAGCCATTCTCGAATCAGCACCAGCAGGATCAGAATCAGAACCCCGGCCGCATGGGCGGTCAGGACGCCCCGAAGCCGCACCAGGGCCAGAACAACATGGAGCGCGGCGCAAAGCCCGAGGAGGAGCACACGAGCCTGCTCGATCTCGAGCCGCAGGAGCGACCCAGAGCGACGAGCATGCCCGGCCGCGAGCTGAGTGGCGACACGGGCGGCGCGAATCGTGATCCGCACAATCGTGTCGAACAACAGCACGACGATCAGAACCGGACGAACCAGTCGTCCAAGGGGCAATCGCAGGATCCATCACAGGGTCAGCGCCAGGGCGGACAGAAGCCGCGGTAGAGAAGAGAGAGTCCACATACTCGCCGCACCCTCTCCCATTCCTCATGGTGGGAGAGGGTGAGTGTTGGCGATCAGCCACAAGCGAATGCGGGCCGCGGGATATGGCATCAGACGGATGACCGCCGACGCTACGATGGCCGCTGCACACGCATGTCTCACGCAG
>DATKJG010000184.1:0-9307 GCA_035543215.1 Phycisphaerales bacterium
ATGGGCCACTCGATCCGCACACGCCTCAGCACGGCTTCACGTGGTCGCACATGCTCTGGTGCTTCTACAAGTGGCCGGACGGCCGCGATCCGCTGGAGGTCACGCGCGACCTGCAGCGCGACAAGGGCATGGTGCTGATCGATCGCTATCACTATCTGCCTCAATTCGCCCTGGCCGCTGCCCTGTTTTTCGCCGGGTGGTGGATCATTGGCGAGTGGCAGGCGGGCGCGTGCTGGATGATCTGGGGCGTCGCCATTCGCACGGTTGTCACGTACCACGCAACGTGGTTCGTCAACTCCGCGGCCCACACCTGGGGCTATCGCAACTTCCGGACCGATGACGGCTCACGTAACAACTGGTGGGTCGCGCTGTTGAGTTTCGGCGAGGGCTGGCACAACAACCACCACGCCCAGCAGCGCTCCGCCGCTCATGGCATGCGGTGGTGGGAGATCGACACGACCTGGTGGATCATCCTGCTGATGGAGAAGGTGGGGCTTGCCAAGCGCGTGGTTCGGCCGCGGCTTGACGACATGGACACATGAGTCCCGCGATGCATGGCCTGTGCTAGAGCCGCTCGCCGGCTCTCATGGCGCGCACGATCTTCAGTGCACGCTGGCCGTGGTGCTGGCCGATTTCAGCGAGGAACCTGGGACTGCCGCCTGCAAGCAGCGTCACCGGCGCAGTGGCCGGCTTCTCGGTCGTGATCACATCGCCGATCTGAAGGTCGCGCAACTCAGCGAGAGTCAAGGTCGTCTCCGCCAGCACACCGCTGACGTCAACCATCGCGCCCGAGAGATTCTGGGCGATCATCGCCTTCCAGTCGCGCTCATCAGGGCGATCGTTGTCGGCGTCGCGAGTGCCTGATGAAGCCGTGAGGCCGTCGACCACGGGTTGAATCGTCGGGAGTGGAATGCAGAGATTCAACGCGCCGCTGTGGCCGGGCATTATGGTCTCGAAATGGATCACCGCGACTGCGGAATCAGGCGATGCAACCTGCGATGTCCGAGCGTTCGACTCCATCGCGCCCAGGCTGAATTCGATGCGACAGACAGGTTGCCAGGCATCCGTGAGCGCTGCGGTGCAGCGCTTGAGAACGAGCCGGATCAGGCTCCGCTCGATCACGGTCAGCGCGCGGAGCGGAATGGGCGGGCTGTGGCTCGCGCCTCCAAGCAATCGATCGATGATCGGACAGGCGATTCGGGGCGCAAGTTCGAACGCCATCGGACCATCGAGCGGCGGGCAGTCGATCGGACAAATCGTGGTCTGATCGGACACTGCCGCGATGAACTCGGCCCAGGTCTTCTGTTCGATGGAAGCCAATCGCACCTCGACGGCGGTGCGCAGCAGTCCCGACAACGAAGCCCCGAGATCGCACACGAATCCCTCGTGCAGCGTGGCGAGGGCGTGCATCTGCTCCCGGTTCAGGCGCTCCCGCCGACTGAAGTCGTATTCCTTGATCTCGACGTTGTCGAGATCGCGCCGGAAACGCGAGAAGATCTGCGCCTGCCGGGCGGGCTCGCGACAGGCAGCGTCGTCGGATTTGGATGGCTTGATGGGGGTTGGCACCGAGAAGAGGCGGAAGGTTCGAACAAACGGCACGCACCGGGCGTTGGCTGATCAGCCGCTGACCGGGCTATGGTTGACGGCATTTCGACAGGTCCTCTGCGGTTTATCGGAGGATTTGCCGCACGTGCATGAAGGTGAAACGGACTTGAGCATGATGAGATTGGCGCGAACGTTCACAAAGGCAGCCCTGCTTGCAGCAGTCTCGTGCCTGTTGTTGGCTGCGGCTGCCGCCAGCCAGCCGCCCTCGGGTTTCCCGTCGTTCGGGCAGCCCCCCGCAGGCGGCGGCGATGAATTCGGTGATTCGCGCGATGCCGTCAACCTCACCATCGCGCCCTCGGCTACCAAGGCCGCGCCAGGCGGCGACCTTGTCATCGTCATCGTCATGGATCACCAGCCCGGCTGGCACTCCTGGACCAATGCCGGCAACACGCCCAAAGGCATGGCGGAATTCTCAGGGGCGATCAATACCACGATCAATGTGAAGGCGCCCGACGGCTCGCCGCTGACCGTGCACAGTGGCTATCTGCAGTGGCCGGAGGTGCATGCATCGAAATCGGATCAGGGCGAGGGCGTGAAGGACTATGCGACGTTCACCGGCCGCGCGATTGCCTACATTCCAGTTACGATCAAGCCCGATGCGGCGCTTGGAAAGATCTCGCTCGATGTCACCGTCGATTTCCAGACGTGCGATGACAAGACCTGCAAGAATCCGGCGACAGTGAGCGAGGAAGTCGTCATCGAGATTGTCGGCGTCGCCTCACTCGCCAGTTCGCCCGGAACCAAGGCCAGCGAATCGGACATGGCGGGCTTTGACGCCACGGTGTGGTCCAAGATTCACACAGGCGTCGCAGCGCCGGAGATCGTGAAGTTCGGAGCGTTCGGTCTCGACTTCGAGGTCAATGCGGCCGGCCCCATCGGGCTGCTTCTGTTGTGTCTGGTTGCGGCTTTCGGCGGCGCGCTGCTCAACGCCACGCCCTGCGTACTGCCGGTGATCCCCATCAAGATCATGAGCCTCAGCCAGCACTCGGGACATCGCGGGCGCACGTTGATGCTGGGATTCGCGATGTTCCTGGGTGTCATCGCGTTCTGGGTCGCGCTGGGCGGCGTCCTCGCCGGCGTCAGCGGATTCAAAGCGACCAACCAACTCTTTCAGTATCCGGCGTTCACGATCACCGTGGGCATCATCATCGCCATCATGGCCGTGGGTATGGCCGGGTTCTTCACGGTCCGACTGCCACAGGCGGTGTACATGATCAACCCGAGGCAGGACAGCCTGCATGGTTCATTTCTCTTCGGAGTGATGACGGCTGTTCTCTCAACGCCGTGCACGGCGCCGTTCATGGGCGCTGCGGCGGCATGGGCGCTCAAGCAGACCTCGGTCGTTGTGCTGACGGTGTTCCTGGCGATCGGCCTGGGCATGGGCCTGCCGTACTTCATCTTGAGCGCGTTCCCCAAACTGGTGGACAGGATGCCGCGCACCGGCCCGGCCAGCGAGGTGATCAAGCAGGTAATGGGCCTATTCATGCTGGCCGCGGCGGCGTATTTCGTCGGCGTGGGACTCAGCGGCGCGCTGGTCGCCCCGCCCGATCCGCCGAGCCGAATGTACCTGTGGGTGGTGGCGGCATTCGTCGTCGCCGCCGGACTCTGGCTGATCTGGCGCACCTTTGGCATTACGCCATCGACCGTGCGCCGATCGGTTTTTGGCGCGCTGGGCGCGGCGGTCGTCGTGCTCGCCTTCGGCGGCGTGGCGCGGCTGAGCGACAAGGGTCCGATCGACTGGACCTACTACACGCCGCAGCGACTGGCTGATGCGAGGTCCGCCGGCAAGGTCGTCGTACTGGAGTTCACCGCCGAATGGTGCCTCAACTGCAAGGCCCTTGAGGAGGCGGTGCTGCGCAACCAGCGCGTCGCCTCGCTGCTCAACGACAAGGACATCGAGCCGATCAAAGTCGACCTCACCGGCAACAATGTCGATGGCAACGCGATGCTGTCGAGCCTTCAGTGGGCGGGAATCCCGCTTCTGGTCATCCTCGCTCCCGACGGACGCGAGATTTTCAAGAGCGACGCCTACACGATCGACCAGGTGGTGAGCGCGATCGCCGAGGCCCGCGGCGACGGCATCGACACCCCATGACCTTGCTGCCGCTTGCGGCGTAGCATGCGTCCTGTTGCGATTCGTGCGCGTTTGCCAGACCGAGCGCGTGCCTTGCCGCAAGCGGCGAATTGTCCCATGCCCGACCACACCCAGTACATGCAGTGCATGGAGGTCTGGGGCGGGAATCAGGCCGTTGACAGCGGGGTGGTGATGGCGGGCCTCGACGCGTGGGCGTACTCCAGACCCTGGAAAGGCGCTGTTGCGGGCGGCGATGTGCACTACGTATCGAGTTGCGCCAGCGGGCGCATCATGCGCATGCTCGTCGCCGACGTCGCGGGCCACGGCGGCAAGGTTGCTGAGACAGCGGTGCGCCTCCGGCAATTGATGCGGCGCTTCGTCAATCACCTCGATCAGCGCCGGTTCGTCGCCGAGTTGAACACGGAGTTTGCGAACCTTTCGCAGGATGGGCGATTCGCAACCGCCGCGGTCTTCACGTTCTTCACGCCCACCAATGGGCTGACAATCTCCAACGCCGGCCATCCGCCGCCGCTGCTCTATCGCGCCAAGCCCAGGCGATGGGAGATCGTGCTCCCGACGGGCGAGCAAGCGCTGAGGGGTCGAAAGGTCGAATCGCCGAGAGGCGATGAGGACGGAGGCGTGGCCAATGGGCCGGCGAACCTGCCGCTGGGGATCGTGGATGCGCCGCGCTACGACGCCTTGCCGCTGAAAATGAACATCGGTGATCTCGTGTTGTGCTACACCGACTCGCTGATCGAATCGCGCAGCCGCGATGGCCGGCTGCTCGGAGCCGAGGGGTTGCTTGAAATCGTCAGGCGCGTTGAGTTAGACGATCCGTCAACGTTCATTCCGTCGTTGCTGCAGGAGATCGCGGCCGAAGCGCCGGGGAACCTCGAAGGCGATGACGTGACGGCGCTTCTGTTCCGGCCCAACGGCCTGGGCCTGAAGTTCTCGCTGCGCGAGCGTCTGGGAACGTATGGCCGCGTCATCGGCGCGGCGGGGCGCGCGATCACCTTCCGTGAGCGCTTTCCCTGGCCCGACCTGCACATGGCCAACGTCGGCGGCGCGATGTTCAGCCGATTCAATCAACGATGGCGCAGTGAAGGGCATGCCGGGTCTGACGACCGCAGGGAGTAAGACCGGGATCAGCGACGCTGACGTGTCTGTGCGCGATCCGGGAACTTCTGTGCGTCAGCCCCGGCGAGTCTCGAGCGCCACGACTTCGCCTGTCGCGCGGTCGTAGGTGATGCCGCGTTCCGGCGGAAATCGCTTCAGGCCTTCGGCCCGCATGCGCGGGGCGTGATCGCGTACATACGCCTCGAACGCCGCACGCGAAGAGAAGTGGTAACGGGCCTCGCAGCGCGACCGCGACTTCGCTGCGCCTGCATCGGCGCCATCGCAGCGGATGACCTCGGCGTCGAGGGCGCCCGCGGCGCATACATCCGCAAGATGCTCATCGCGCAGCCACGCGATCCATTCCTTCGCGATGCGATCATCCTCGAACGTCGCCGCTACGGTGTAACTGAACATGCAGCCAGTCGACGGCGGGGGGCGTGAAAAGTCAACGTGGACTCGGCGCCGCCTCGTTCGTCGCCTGTTCGATGAGGGCCTGAAGATTCGCTCGAGCCGCGGCGCTCAACTGCTTCAGTGGATCGAGATCGAACGCATCACTGTTGGCGATGGCGCGCTGGAACGCCGCCGCCGCCTCCGACTTCTCGCCTGCCGCCCAGAGCACGCGGCCGAGGCGCTGCCAGGCGCCCACGCTCAGAGGGTCGAGATCGGTCATTCGTCTGCCCAGCGCGATCGCACGCGTCCACTGGTCGGGATCATCGGTCAATGCGCCGAGACTCGCGTGGACGTTCATCGCCAGCACGATCGAAGCGGGCTGATTATGTTCGGCCACGGCCCGGTCGACGATCTCCTCGGCTCGCATGAGCAGCCCCAGCGGCGCGGCTGGCGGCTGCTGATTGGCCGACGACGGCGATCTCGCGGGCGATGCCAGCGCATCAGCAGCAAGCATCAGTTGGTCAGCGGCGGCGTTGAGCGGCTGGGGATTGAGCGGCCAGCGCTCGTAGGCCTGCTCCAAGCGCTCGGCAGCGAGCGGCCGCTGCCGCAGGGCGGTCTCCTGCGCGCCCTTGCTGGTGCGGACCGGATCAAGCAAGGAGGCTGCCTCGCGCATCCCCCGCTCCTGGCTCAGCCCGGGCATCGCGCCTTTGAACATGATCCACGTGGCCACCGCAAGCAGCGCCACTGATGCAAGTGGCGCGACGATACTGTTCGCCGCTCGCGAGCGCGCCGCGCGCGGCATGCCGACGAGGCCGACCATCGTCAATGCCCACACGACGCTGCCACCCTGGAAGAACGTCATCTCAATCTGGCCGTGCACGAGCAACACCGTGGCCGCGGCGGCCGTGATCAGGCGAATCACGCGATCATCGCACAGTTGCAGCATGCCGCTCGCGAACACGGCCAGCGCGACAAAGCCCAGCACCATCGCGCCGCGCATAATCAGATCACGCTCATCGAGCACCGGCCATTCGATGAGGAACGCAGACATGAGGGCGAGCAGCGCGACCGCCAATGCAAACCACCCAGCGTTGGCCGGTCGCACGCTGGCGCGTCCATCGTCGTTCGAACCGGCGCCTTGGCGCAGGAGCATCACGGCGATCATCAGCAGCCAGGTCACGCCCGCGACGCCAAGCGTGGCGATCCAGTCGGCGAACATCGAGTGGGCGCTCTGCACCTCCTCGGGATTGCGCGGTGGGCGGTGCTGCGTGTAGGCGACCTGAAACCCGTCGGGTCCGACGCCCAGCAGCGGGTGATCGTGAACGATGCCGAACGCCGCCTGCAGGTAATGCCAGCGGAACAGCAGGCTCTTCTCGCCGAGGAACCCTTCAGGCAGGAGGGCCCCGCGCACGATGACGCCAGCGATTGCGCCGACGATCATCACGAGCATGAGCCTGCCCGCCCAGCGAGCCACATCGCCCCGGGCGTGCGCGCCATCAGCGATCGAATCGCCGCGCTGCTGCACTGCGATCATCACCACAACCAGCATCAGAGCGCCGGCCGCCATCGCCAGCAGCGCTCCCATCGATGTCGTGAACTTGAGCGCGACGATGCAGGCCACGGCCAGCAGCGCCAGCAGGAACCAGGCGCCGCTCTGAATCGAGCCGCGTCGGTACGCTCTGAACGCGCACCACCCCAGGCCGGCGCACATGATCGCGGCGGCGCCGACGATCGAGCCGTAGATGTTTGTCGACGGGAACCACCCGGTGGGCTCGCGGTTCATCAGCCGCCGCTCGTAGATCCGGGCTGCGGGCGAGTCAGGCTCCCAGCCGCGGCCGCGCAGGAACGTCTCCTTGTTGTGCAGGTAGTCCAGAACCGTCGCGTCGTGCTCCCAGGTCATCTGCGTGGCGCCGCGAATCAGCAGCGGCGCGAGGCTCGCCAGCAGCGCGGCGGTGATGACGATTCGCAGCCCTCGATCGCGCGCCAGGTGGGCAATGGTCACGCACGCGATCGCCGCGGCCAGCCACGTGCAGCCGCGCCACAGGTCGCCGGCGTCATCGACGCCGTGCCAGAGAATGACGGGAACCGGCAGCAGCGCGAGGACCAGGAGAAGCGGATCGAGTCCGCGCCGGCTGCGCCATTCGCCGAGCAGCGCGATGGCACAAGCGATGAGAAGCGACGCATCGAGCAGCAGGCTGCCGCCCATCCCCAGCGCCGCGATCGGCGAGGCGTCCAGCGCCGGATCAGTGTCAAAGATCAGTTGCGGGGCGAACGCGACGCAGCAGCGAAGGGTCGCGATGGCCACGATTCCCGCCGCGCCCAGCCACGACAACCATGATGTGTCCGATGACGAAGGCCCTGCTCTCGCCGTCGCTGGGACGTGATCATTTCGCCGTTTCTGCGACATTCGTTACTCGTCGTTGGTCGCCCGATTTACCGCATGCCGCGATGCGTGCTCGAGCATCCAGATGATGGCGAGCATGAGCAGCGTCTGCACGCCGACGAGAATCGCCTGCCACGCCTGTAATGATCCCAGCGCGATGCCGCCAATGCCTGTGACGGCGGTCGCGCCCCAGATCACCATGACCGCGCCGCGCTTGCTCAGGCCGCGCTGCACGAGCCGATGGCTGAAGTGCTGCTGATCGCCGACGAACGGGCTCTTGCCCTGCATGAGGCGAATCGTCGTGACGGTGACGAAGTCGTAGAGCGGAATGGCCAGCACGATCACCGGCATGAAGACGCCGTACCAGCCGCCTCCCAGCGCGTACGACGGATCGTTCGGGCTGTAGAACGTGGTGCGGGCCGTCAGGATCGCGAGGGTAAAGCCGACGACGAGCGAGCCGCCGTCGCCCATGAAGATCCTTGCCGGCGGAAAGTTGAAGACGAGGAAACCCAGCACCCCGCCGATGAGCAGGGCGAGCGTGCCGGCGATGAACCATTGGGCGTTGAGGACGGTCGCGATCATGAACAGCGTCGCGGCGATGGCGCTGACGCCGCCTGCCAGCCCATCCATGTTGTCCATGAAGTTGATCGCGTTGGTGATGGCCACGATCCACAGCATCGTGACGATCACACTGGGCCAGGGCGCCGCGGGCAATTGATGGTCGAGCAGCGTCAGCAGCCGCACATCAAACCACCACGCCATCACGAACGCACAGGCGAACTGGATGGCGAACTTCAGCAGTGGCCCGAGACCGCGCCGGTCATCCACCAGGCCAGTCACATGCAGCACCGCGAGGCAGACGAGCATGGCGGCAGCCGTGGGGGTGGATTCGCGGATGCGTGCCAGGAGTTCATCATTCAACCCCGGCGCGAAACGGCGCAGCGACTCGATCGGCACGAAATGAAAGGCCAGCAATCCGATCAGCAGCGGCAAGGCGAGGGCGGCGAAAATCGCGATGCCGCCGATGTTGGGGATGCGACGAAGTTGCTTGACATGCCCCGTCGATCCCGCGGAATCGAGCAGCCCGGTGCGGTGGCCGGCGCGCACCAGCAGCGCGGTCAGCGGCAGGCTGATGGCCAGGCCGACAAGGATCAGCGCGAGCACAGGCCAGACCATTGCAGGCATGGCGGGCATGGTAACGGTGAATGCGTGAGCGATCGCGACGGAGAGATGAATGAGTTGTCGCTGCTGAGAGAATACGCGATAACCTGCTGCGACGTTCGCACGTCCGTCCCACGGGCGGGCGTCCATGGGCTTTGTGTCGCGCAAGTGCATGTCCGCCATCACCGTCTACTGCTCGTCGTCCACGTTCCTCGATCCCGATTTCCACGCGCCGGCGATCGAGGTCGGGCGCGAACTGGCGCGGCGACGCATCACCCTTGTCTACGGCGGCGGCAGCGTCGGGCTCATGGGCGAGATCGCTCGCGCCTGCCGGGCCGGCGGCGGCTGCGTCATCGGCGTCATTACACGCACCCTCGTGGCGATGGAGCGGGCCGACAACGCCTGCGATGAACTCCACATCGTGGAAACCATGCGCGAGCGCAAGAAGCTGCTGGCCGAGAAGGGCGACGCCTTTCTCGTACTGCCCGGCGGCGTGGGCACGTACGAGGAGTTCTTCGAAATCGTCGTCGGCCGCCATCTGGGGGAACACGACAAGCCCATCGGCGTTGTGAACAGCC
>DATKJG010000185.1:0-3350 GCA_035543215.1 Phycisphaerales bacterium
GTCCTTGATGCCCGCGCCGCGCTTGAGAACGCTCTTGAGCAGGTCGCCGAAGACCCCGACGAATCCGAACGCCAGTCCCCACCACAGGCCGGTGAGCAGCGGCACGTGATCGACGGCTCCGAGAAAGCGCTGGCTGAGCCAAGCGAGGATGAGGCCCGAGAGGGCCGACCACACCAGGCCGCCGAACAGCCCTTCCCATGTCTTGCCCGGGCTGAGCCAGGGAATCAGTTTGTGCCTGCCGATGGCGCGGCCGGTGAAGTAGGCGCCGCTATCGCAGGCCTTGGTGGCGAGGATGACGCCCACCACCCACCATGCCGAGTGGTAGCGGCGGATCGCCAGGAAAAAGCCCATCATCAGGCCGAGATAGACCATGGCGAACATCACCGCGCCGGCCGCTGCGACCACACCTTCGACGTTCCGGCCCTGGCAGAAGGTAAGAATCGACGCGACAAACACGAGAATCATGCCGGTCGAAAGCAAGGCGATGGCGGTGACGGCGTCCGTGTCGTTGGGGATGCAGTAACTGAGCGTGACGCCGAGAATCGCCGCGACCGTCGTGATGGTCTTGCGCGTCGCGATTCCCTGGCAGGCGAAGATGTTCGAGAGTTCGCGGGCGCCCAGCGGCGCGGCAATGAATGCGGCCAGGGTGAACAGGGCCAGGCCGCGCGGCAGCGTGGTCCGGCCGCGGAAGAGGTCCTGCCAGAAGCCGCTGAGCGTCACCTGATCGAGCCAGCCATCCACCACGACGAACGACAGCATGAGGATGATGAGCAGCGGGCCGAAGATGAGGCGGTGCTTGAGCAAAGTCGACTCGTCAAACGGCAGGAGTTGCCGCGAATCATGGCAAGATAATCGAATCCGCGACAGAGCGCATCGATTGCACCCCGGCCGTGTGGACGTTTGGACTTGTCAGTACTTCGGAACGGCCGGATCGATCTCCTCCGACCAGCGGTGAATGCCGCCGGCCATCGATCGCACGTTCTCGAAGCCGAGTTCGCGCAGTACGGCCGTGACGCTCATCGCGCGCTTGCCCTTGTGGCAGAAGATCACCAGCAGCCGATCCTCGTAGCGGCGCAACTCGCCGATGCGCACGCTGAGTTCTTGCATGGGCACGAGCATGGCCCCATCGATGCGCGCGGTTTCATGCTCCTCAGGCGTGCGGCAGTCGATGAGCACGAAGTCATCGCCTTCGCGCCGCATGCGCGCCACATCCTGGGGCGAGATCTCCCAGTCGCAGTCTTTGGACGTGACGTCAGGCATCGTTCGACATCGAATCAGGGCGCAGCGACGCCGGCGTCGTTCAGCGTCCAATCAAAGGGAACGAAACTCGTTCGCGGCTCGGCCACACTTCGAAGGTAGTCTCGGATGCTGCCGTTGGTGCGCGAGTGCTTGCGGACGAATCCCAGCGCGCCGTTGTAGGGAGGGCCTTCGAAATCGGCGGCGAACTCCTGGAACACCGAACTCATGCTGAAGCCCTGCGGCGTCAGATAGTTGTTGGGCCTGGTTTCCAGCCACCGCAATGCCTGATTGTCGAGTTGCACATCGACGCGCGAGGCCATCAGGGGGTCGCTGGGCATCGGCGGCGAGCCCCGCGCCGCCAGCACCAGGGCTGAATGAATTCGCGGATCCTTGAGCCCGCGCAGGCGTTCGCGCAGAGCCTGCGGCGTGATCGTCTCGCCGGCCACGACGATCGTGCGCTCGCTGAAGAATCCCGGCACGTCATTGACACTCTTGAAGCCTTCCTTGCGATGTTCCTCGTACGCCATCTTCATGATGTTGGCGTTGAAGGCGTTGATCCAGAGGGCCTTGCGGCCAGCCAGATCGCTGTCCGCGGGCGGGGTCGCCTTGGCGAAGTCGTCGATGGCCGTGTCCAGTTGCTTGCGCAGGTCCTCGTTGTCCAGCATCGCGTAACGGATTCGGCCTTCCTCGGTCACGACCGCCGCGAGCACAGCCGCATACGCGGCGCTTGACGGTTGTGCGGCGGCATCGGGCGTTGGTTGCTGGGCGCCCGGCGCCTCAGTGCGGTTCGCGGCGGTCGCTCGTGGCTGGGCGTTTGTTCGCTGCGCGGCAGCGGCTGATTCATCTGACTTGCCGCAGCCGCCTCCCACAAGCGCCGAGAGCAGCAGTGGCGCCAGCATCAGCAGGCGCCGCCATCGGCTGCAGGCGAGGTCATGCATGGAATTGATTCTCATTGAAGCCTGATCAATCGTGCGCATCGCTGATCGATGGAAGAATGGTTCGCAGTCGTTCGATGGTGGCTTCGACGACATCGTCCTCGAAGCCCCGGCGGGCGAGCAGTCCGGCGACACGCCGCACGGCGGTGTCCGGAGCGACCGACCCCATGGTAGCCAATCGACGCCGTGCTAGTGAATAGGCCGCCGCGCGATCGTCCTGCGCATCCGACGCGGCTCGTACGACGCGCCCCGCGGTGGCTGGCTCCACGCCGCGCTGAGCAAGTTTCTGCTCCAGCAACATCCGGCCGGCGGGCTTGCGGCGGGTGGCGTTCCGGACGATCTCTTCGGCGTAGGCGCGCTCGTTGAGCCAGCCATCGCGCCGGACCTCATCGACGATCTGCCTGACGATCGACTCGGAATGGCCGCGATCGCGCAAACGCCGTGTCAGCGTCTTGGTGGAGAGGGCGCGGGCGCTCAGCAGCGCCAAGGCCTGCTGGCGAGCCTTATCGATGGCAAGAACGCGCTCAACGCGCTGGGCAAGCGACTTCGTCCACGCCAGATGGACCGCCAGCCCGAGATCCGCCACATCGCCGGTTCGCAGGGTGGCAACGATCTTGCCATTGACCTTGATTCGCCTTTGGTTTGGATCGCTGGCCAGCGGCTCCATGCCGGTGATCACGTTCGGCGATCGATCATCTGCGAACAGGCCTGGTTGTGGCGCACGTTTCCGCGGCATCACGATTCCAATTCATCGAGAAACGCTTCGATCTCGCTCGCGGCCTTCAGGTCGCCCATGGCGCGGGCCTGTCGAAGTCCAGTCTGCAGCGTGCCTTGCGCCGCGGTCGCATCGCCCGCTTCGTGCTGCGACTTGGCCTTGTGGAAATATGCGTAGCACTGGCGCGGATCGGCCGCGATCGTGCGATCGAACCACGACACGGCCTCCGCAGCATCGCCGCGCTTGGCGTATTCCAGCGCCAGGCCGTACATGCAGAACGCATCATCGGGTTCGGCCTGGAGCATCTTTTTCAGTTGTTCGATCCGGTCGTGCACGCGCGCGGGCTCCGCTGCAGGCGATGTCGATGGTACCCTGTTCGCATGCGGAATAGACGTATCCGGCGAGATGGACTGGCGCTGGCGATCACGACAGCGCTGGGCGCGACGCTGCAGGGCTGCGAA
>DATKJG010000186.1:0-2339 GCA_035543215.1 Phycisphaerales bacterium
AAATCACCTCGTACCTGATCGAACAGCGTGCCGCGGCCTCGCAGGCGGACCTGCAACTGCAGATGGAGAAGCGCGACATGGAGGAGCAGCTGGCTGTGCTGCAGCGCGAGCGCCAGGAACTAGCGGGCGTGCCCGCCCAGACCGCCCGCGAAGCCGTCGTGTTCGTCAACGTCGCCCGGCCGGGCGGCGAATTGCGTCTTCGCTATCTCGTTAATCAGGCGACCTGGTCGCCTTCGTACACCGTGCGCGCCGGCGATGACCGCAGCGCCGTGAACGTCGAGTATCACGCGTCGATTCAGCAACTCTCGGGCGAGGACTGGGCGGACGTGGCCATGACGCTCTCGACCGCGACTCCCTCGCTGGTGGCCAAGGCGCCGGCGCTCGATCCGTTGCGCATCAGTCTCACGTCAATCGCCGAGCAGGCCGCCGCCCAGTACGGCCAGCGCGAGTTCGTGGAGAAGCGGGCGGAGATTCAACAGCAGCAGGTGATGGAGAACATCAACCGCGCTCAGTTCGCGGCCCAGGGCAAGGGCGGCACGCAGCAGCCGAATCAGACGGCCGGCATCGACTGGAACCTCAACGATCTCGCGTGCAAACTGCAGGTGCTCGAACTGGCATCGCAGGGCGATATTCGCGCCCCGGAACAGCACAATCGCGACATCGACGCCGGCCTGAGCGTGACGTATCAACTCGCCGGGCGCACGAGTTTGCCCAGCCGCTCGGACCGGCAGTTGATTCAGATCGCTTCGCTGCCGATGACGGCGGAGTTCTACAAAGTGGCGATACCTGTGCTCAGCGATTCGGTGTTCGAGGAAGCCAAACTGACCAACGGCAGCGCGTTTGTACTGCTGGCTGGGCCGGTCTCGACGTATCTCGCCGGGCAGTTCGTCGGCCACGGCGACATGCCCACGGTGTCTGCCGGCCAGGACCTGACGCTGGGCTTTGGCATCGACTCTTCGCTACGCGTGGCCCGCGAGCTCGTGAACAAGACCGAATCGATCCAGGGCGGCAATCGCGTGGTCGACCTCAACTATGAACTGGTCCTCGAGAACTTCGGTGGCAAGGCGGCGAAAGTTCGCATTCTCGATCGCAAGCCCATCGCCGAAGGCTCGCAGGTGAAGTTGACTCTGGTTTCGAGTGCGCCCGAGCAGGCATCCGCCGGCGCCGACGAGAAGGTCAACGGCAAGAATGGAATCCTGCGCTGGGATGTTGAAGCGCCGGCCCGCACCAACGGCCCTGCGACCTCCACTGTGGCCTACCACCTGCGCATGGAGTACGACAAGCAGATGAGCATCACCGGGCTGGCGATGAATCAGTGAGTTCACTCACTCGCGCCGGCCGTCGTACCAGAGGTCCAGTCCTTCGCGCTGCTGCACACCACGCGGACCCTTGATGCCGATGCACATCGACAGCCACAGCAGCCGCACGAGACCGTGCATGCGGATCTTGCGACCAGACGTCGTGACCGGATGCCGCAGCATGACGAATCGCCCCTGCCGATTGAGCGCCTTGCTGATCCAGATCTCCTCGCTGGCGAAGAACTGCTCGTCGAAGCCGCCGACGGTCTCGAATGCGTCGCGACGGCAGTAGATGAAGCACCCGGCCGCCAGCCGGCACTGGCACATCGCCGACACGAACAGGCTCATCGCCGTGCGCGCGACATAGGACACGTTCTGATCGAAACGGACAGCTGCACCCCCGCCGACGGCACCCTCGTGCAACGCCGCCAGCGCCCGGTGCAGTACGATCGGGGAAATGAGCGTGTCGGCATCGACGAAGACGAACGCGTCGCCGTTCGCAGCTTTGGCCCCGGCGTTGCGCACAGCGGCGATCTGGCGCTTCTGCACGTCGATGACTCGCGCGCCGTGCTGCCGGGAGATCTCAGCAGTGCGATCGGTCGAGGCGTCGTTGACGACGAGGACCTCGTGGCCGGTCATCTGATCCTTGCATGACGCGATCGCGGCGTTGATCGCATCGAGCGTTGCGCCGATCAGAGACTCTTCGTTGTAGGCGGGGATGATGATGGAGATGAACATGTATGGACGACGAAGTGGTTGACCCGGGCCACAATGACTCCAGGCAGTTTCACCAGAGCCAGCGATCATCCCACAACATGCCTTCGGGCACGGCGACAGCGCCGGATGTCTCGACCATGTTCGCGATGGGGTAGGCGCAGTAATCGACACTGAACGCGCCGGCCGGGCGATGATTGCCGCTGTGGCCGACCCCCCCGAAGGGCAACTTCCCGGATGCGCCGGCCGTGCCGGTATTCCAGTTGATGCATCCGCTGCGGCAACCGCGGAAGAACGTTTGGAACGTGTCGCGCGAAGCGGTGAAGA
>DATKJG010000187.1:0-3462 GCA_035543215.1 Phycisphaerales bacterium
GAGCAGGTCCTGATACGTGCGCACCGGCGCCTTGGCCTGCTTCTCGACCTGTTGAACGACAGGGCCCGTGGGAGTCGCGGCTGACTGTGGAGGCGCGCCGCGGCCTTCCGGGATCAGGTGCAGGATGAGCCGGCGATCATCGGGCATCCAGTCGAACGCTCCGCCCATCGTCGCATTGAGAATGGGCTCGGTCATCTTGCGTGCCTTGACCGTCTTGGCGTCGCAGATCCACATCTCGATGCCGTTGTCGCGCGTGACACTGAAGGCAAAGCGCGTGCCGTCAGCGGACCAGTTGGGCCCGCCGATGTTGCAGTTGGCGGTGCCGGGCAGATCGATCTTGGTTTCCTTGCCGTCGCTCACGTTCTTGAGCGTCAGGCCCGTGTTTCGCGCGAGTGTGAACGGCCCGTTGGTCTGCGGGTTCAAGCGGTCGCCCGCGAGGCGCAGCATGGGCTTGGCCAGTTCGCTGATCGGCGGCATACTCTCGCGCTCGATCAGCACCATCAGCGTGTGCTGCGGATTGAGGCTGACTCCCGGCGTCAGCGGAGCATCGAGGATCTTGACGATGTCGGCCGGGGGCTGACGGTACTTCTCCTGCGACATGGCGGGCGAGGTCAATGCGAGCAGCAGCGATCCGGCGAGAAGGCCGGCAGACGCGCAGCGATGGGCGATGCGGGCGTTCGACATGGCGATCCTCCTGTTTCAGTCACGCGACCAAGGTAACACAGAGAGGATTACCGCGCGGCGAGATCGGAGTTTCGCACAACGCCGCAGCGCCGCCGCTCAATTCCAGCTCATGCCCTTGGGCCAGGACTTGTAGCCCTGCTTCTCAGCCGCCTGCACGAGGTGATCGAGGTTGCGCAATTCACGCTTGATGAGTTTGGCCCGCTGCACGGGCGAGGATTCCTGCAGCAACTGGTACTTGGTCTCGGTGTCGTGCAGCAGCGCGAAGCCGATGAGTTCCAGCAGCGCGTGCGTGGTCACATCCTTGCGATCGAACCACTGCACCACGGTCTCGACGCTGCGCATCTTCGCCAGCCTCGGGCTCTTAAGCAGGTCGCGCAGATCGCGCCGGACGCTGATCATCGGCGGCGGCTTCTTGTCCACCGTCTCCAGTGGCGCGAGTTTAGCCATGCGATACGGCCGCTCGTCATCAGGTTCGATCATCTGCTTGATTCGGGCCCGGCACACGCCGTGCAGCAGGATGTTGTGCCGCCCGTCGTCCATCGCTTCATGCTGAACGATCTGGCCCACGCACACGGCGGGGCGCAGCGGCGGTGTGCCGTGATAGTGCGCTTTCCAATCCCGATCGTTGAACGAGGCCATCGCGATCTGCCCGGCAGCGTCGAGCACATCCTCAATCATCTGGCGATAGCGCGGCTCAAAGATGTGCAACGGCAGCACCGCGTGCGGCAGCAGCACCGTGTCGGGCAGCGGAAACAGCGGCATCGGCCGGCCGAAGTTGACCTGCACGAACTCGGGCATCGCGCCCCATCATAGGCACTGGCGCGCCCCGTTCAGGCAGGCGAAACCGTCTCCATTCGCCGGTGCCAGTGCGCTTCACGCAACCTGACTGATCGTCGCCGCGAATGGCTTTTGCGCATGCAGTCGGAGCCGTCATCCAGCCTCTTCACGCACTACGTGCTGGAGAACCCTTGGCCTCTGGGTGGCATTCTCCTGGCGATCGCGCTGGTCATTGGGTGGCTTGGCGCGCGGGAGGGGCTGGGCAATCGCGTGTGCATCGCCTTGCTGATCGGGCTCATTGGCGCGGCGGTGAT
Organism: Phycisphaerales bacterium; assembly: GCA_035543215.1. Lineage (GTDB taxonomy): Bacteria > Planctomycetota > Phycisphaerae > Phycisphaerales > SM1A02 > DATKJG01. Next base: position 1,776 of record DATKJG010000187.1, read on the forward strand.
GGTGAGCGGGACGCTGATCACCACCGCCGGCGAGCATGGCAAGGCGGTCACCAGGGCGCTCGTCGATGCAGCTGTCGGCGAGGATCTGGTGGGCGGGCTGGCGCTCTTCAGCGACGACGCGACGCTTCACATCGGCTCACCGCAGAATCCCGGATTCGGCCACGCTGAGATTCAGGCGCGATTCGCCGATCTCGCTGCGAACTACGACATCGAATCCAATCGCATCAGCGGACTGAGGGGTGAGACGATTTCATCGAACGAAGCCCAGGTGCGGCTGGGTTGCATCACAACTGTGACGTCGTTTCCCTATCCCAACTCATCGCACTGGATGGTGCGCGTGAAGCGCATGCCCGATGGCTCATGGAAGATCGCGAAACTCACCTGTCTTGACATCAACGGCCAGCCGCGGCTGTGGTGAGAGCGGCGATTGGCTCGATTTCGTGCATCGCGCCGGCGATTGCCGATGACGGCTGGGTGCGGCACACGCCGTGCGCGCCAACAATCTGGTGCGCAATTGCTGCGCTTCAAATCTCCGGCCCGCGCCAGATCCTCACCGCACGTCACTGACATGACCACCTTCACGCGCATCCTCGGACTGACGACGCTGCTGGCGGGCATCGTTCTGGTCGGGTACTGGCGCATGAGCGCCTCGCAGAAGGATCGGGCCATCGCCGAGTTGCGCGAACTCAATCAGCAGATGGAACACGCGCTGGCCCAGCGCCAGGCAATGGTCGAGCGCCTCAGCCGCTCGCGCCGCGTGGCGCACGTGCGCGTCACCGATCAGCGGTCCTCGGCTCAGGGCGGAGTGGAATCCACAAGCATCGACTTCATTGAACTCGACGAGCAGGGCTCCGAGATCGCGCGGCAGGCCATCACCGTTCCGGGCGATGTGCTGTTCGTCGACGCATGGACCGTGAAGTTTGACAAGAACCTGGTCGCCGAAGGCGATCCGCTGCGCGGCCGTTCGCTGGTGCTGCTGCGGCGTGTCTACTCCGATCGTCTGCCGGCCAAGGACGGCGTGACGCTGGATGTGCCGGGCGCGATTCCGCCGGCGTACGCCGCGAGCGATGCCGGCGCGTTCGAGAAGCGCGTCTGGGAGGGTTTCTGGGAACTGGCGCGCGATGCCCAGGCCGCTGCCCGCGTCGGTGTCAGCGTGGCCCAAGGCGAAGCGGTGTACAAGCCGGTGCGCGTCGGCGAGACGTATGAACTCGTCGTGGATGCGGTCGGCGGCATGAGCCTCAAGCCGCTCGCTGCCCGCACCGTCAAGGCATCAGTCAACTGACGCTTATTTCGATGGCTGCGGGGTTGCCGGCTTGGTGGACGGCTGCGTCGACGATGGCGCCGGCTTGGCCGGCACGATGCTGCTGACATCCACTGTGACCTCGAATTCGGCGTACGGCGCGACGAATCGCGGCTTGTCGAACGAGCCCGGCATCAATCGATCGGGATTGACCGTGATATCTACGATCGAAGTGCCCTTGAGAACCAGCACGCCGGGGTCGCCGCCGGCAGCGAGATCATCAATGCGTGTCGCCAGCGTCTTGGGGAACTGAACTTGGAATGGATCGCCAAGGCGAGCGTCGGTCACGGGATCGACCGCCTGCAGGATGGCGATGCGATCGCGGCGCCCTTCCAGCACGCGCACGTGCCAATCGATCGGCATACGCAGGCTGCGCTCGCAGGCAGG
>DATKJG010000188.1:0-8225 GCA_035543215.1 Phycisphaerales bacterium
CGGGCCGGGCTGAAGCCACGAATCCACGCCGACGAGCTTGGCGCCAGCGGCGGCTCGCAGGTCGCCGCGACCGTCCGGGCGCGCTCCGCGGATCACTTGATCTTCGTGTCCGCTGAGGGCATCGCGGCGATGGCGCGCGCCGGCGTCATCCACACCGCGAACGTCTCAGCCCAGTCCTCATCCGGATGCTTCTGCGCATACCACCCAGGCAGATGACGCACATAGCGGCGGCTGAAGGGCGAGGGGCGATAGTCCTCCAGGTACGGCTGCGTGATTGAGCCGAAGCACTTGATCCAATCCTCGCGCTCATAGAGCCGGTACGCGTAGTTCACCACGTGCCCCATCTCGTGGCGCAGATATCGAAGGATGTCCTCTTCGCTGGCGCCTTCGACCAGCACGGCCTGCTCGGCCTGAATGGCGACGAGTTCTGGCCGCGCGAGATAGAACGGAATGCCGATGCTCACCGTCTGAAACGGCACGCCCCATTCGGTGGATAGATAGAAGTGCGGATGCAGATTCTTGAAGCCGATGGCGTCCAGTTCGGATTCAAAGCGCGCGATGATCGGCTCCAGCGGCGTGCCTTCGATCTTCAGCCCCAGGTCGCGAATCTGCGTGTTGCGCAGGTTCGACTCCTGGAAGCGAGGATCGGGCGTGGCCATGGGGACGAATGATACGCATCGCTTGATTGCGCATGGCCCCGGCCCTGGCTGAGATGCTTGCAGCTAGTTTCGCCGCAGCGAATCGATCAGGTCTCGATCTGTCCGTCCGTCATGCTTGGGGCTGTTGGTGTGCCACTCGCCGCTGTGGCAGCCTTCGGGCGAAAGCAGCGTGATGCGCGTCATCAGGTTGTTGCTGGTGTCATGACCGAGCCTGCCGACAGCGATGCGCGGCGTGGGGCGCAGCACATTCTCCTGCTCCCATTCCCAGTCCAGGCCGATCTCGATTCTCGATTCGTGATCGACGAGGTTCGTCTTCCCGTTGGTCGGTGAGCCGGTCGCAGCGATCGTCAGGCCGGACTTATCCAGCGTGATCGTGCCCTTGTCGGTCGAGACTTTGAAGGTCTCAGCGGTGATCGTGCCGCAGTTGATTTCGTCTGCGGACAGACGGCGATTTGGCGGCGCCTGGAAGCCGGCCACCGCGCCAATGCCAATGATCGCAAGCAGCCCGCTGCCGATGATCCGCAGTCGGCGATTCTGTTTCTCGAGTCTTTCGATGCGTGCAATGATGGCGGGCTGGACGTTGACGACGTCATTCGACGACTTATGCATGGCAATTCTCGTTTGTTGGATGGACTACGGCGTAGTCCACCGGACACCTGCCCGGGCGCTGGCATTCCCCAATCACACAAGCCTATTCACGCCGGAGCATTCCCCACGCAAGAAACACGGCTACCGGCGGCACAAGCCACGGGGTCTGGCCGAACAGGAATCCCTTTGCGTATAGCGGCGCACCGAGCACGATGAGCCCGGCGAACGCCAGCCATGCCGTGCGCGATCGCAGCGGCGAACCGGTTGCCATCGCCACTATCACGTACGCAGGGAACAGCAATCCGTAGCAGGCAAGGAACGCCAGGTACGTCCACTCGCCCGCGACCGACTCATCAAGCAGAAGCCGCGCGATGGGCAGGGCGGGAACGGCGATCAGGGGTGCAAGCATCGCGGCGGTGCGTCGCCCGGCGCTGTCGAACATCCCGGACAATCGCACCTCGCGCGCGTGCGCGCCGATCGTGAAGATCAGTTGCGCCAGCACGTGGCCAACCGCCAGTTGCGCCGTCAGTCTGCGATACCACACATCGGGACTGAACCACAGCATCACAGTCAACCCAAGCATGATGGCGAAGGCGATTCCGAAGAGCACGAACGATACGCGCGGCTGCGACGAGGCCTGCACCGCGCGGTGGAACGTCAGATCGAGGTACGGACAGAGCAGGAAACCGAAGCACAGCGTCGGCAGCAGCCACCACAACTTCTGCTGCGCGAGCGAGCCGCTCATCGGCACCCGATCGAACCCGCCCGTGCCGATCGCGAAGATCGCCGCCAGCGAGATGAGGTAGGTCACGATCGCCAGCGCCAGCCAGTCGCGATCGCTGAGGAAGCCGAACACCATGCCGAGCAGGCAGACGACGGCTCCGACCGTCAGAGGCGCCCACTGCGGCTGCGGCATCTTCGGAATCAGTTCGCTGGTCAGCCAGACGGCGAAGAAGACCTGGTAGGCGATCGTTAGCAGCGAGAACGCGACCATCATCCGCTTGTGCGTCGCGACCGACGCCTCGCTGCGCACACGCGCGCTCTGCTGACCGCCCCTTCGTGAAAGCACGAATGCCATCGTGCTGCAGCCGATGATGTTCGGCGCGGCAAAGGCCAGAAAACCCGGCCAGCCGAAGCGATTGATCAGCAACACCGGCAGGTACATGCCGATGCACCATGTCCAACTACACGCGCAGAACAGTCCCCACAGCAGGGGTGAACGTGGCGGACTCTGCGCTGGGATCGCATCGGTCACGCGCGAAGCGTAACACGAACCACCAAGCCCAGGGACGCTGTCCTTGGGACCGTCGCGCGCCGCCGCATCGCTTTACTCCTTGCCGCGCCGCCGCTCCAACTTCGCCTTCAGCATTGCCTTGGGCGTGCAGTGGAAGGTGATGTCGCATCTTCCCACGCGCAACTCGCGCCCCTTCTGCTTGAGTTGCTGGCGTATCTCCATCTCCAGATCGATGTTGAACTCGGCGCCCGACGCCACCTTCTGCTGCAGGTCCTCGGAGTTCACGACCTCGTACACTGCCGGACCCAGGCATGGGCGCAGGAAGCGGTATTTCATCTCCTTGCACACGACGATGTACTCGCCGCCGATCTCGCCGAAGAGGAACATACCCGCCGCCACCTCGCTGTTCCCCAGCAGCGCCGCGCCCGCCATCGCGTTGTACCAGTTCCGGTTGACGCGCTTGAATGGCAGCACCGCCCGGAAGCGCGTGTTGTCCAGCCGCTTCATGCTGATGCCCGAGCGGAAGGCGTACGGCAGCCAGATCAGGCTGCACACCTTGTGCCAGAACCAATTGCGCGTCGAGAGCCGGCTGACGAACGCCTCCAGACGCTCCCAACGCGTGAGTTTCCGCGGCGCCTCGAGGTCAGCCGGCGATTCGAACGTTGAATCGCTCGCGATCACATCGCCCGATTCCGCGCCATTGATCGCGCCTTGCGAAGCACCGTTCAGGGCCAGCGTCGCCTGAGCGCCACCGCCGCGCTCGCCGCGTGTGTGCAGGCCTGGCGATGGAAATTTGGATTCAGCCAGCGTCAAGGTCGAATCAGTGTGAGTCCAGGGCATCGTCAAGTGCGAACGGTATAGTAAGTTCGGGCGCAGGCTCATTCCACCGGATTCCCCTCGCCAGTCGCCGGCCTGCTCGCCTCGCCCGCCTCGCACATGGCCGCCCCAAATCAGGTCAGTTTCCCAAGCGCCGGCCCGCCCGGAACCGGCGTCCGCCATCGCATCGGCGTGTGCAGTTGGAGCCTGCAACCTGCTTCGCCGGCTGACCTGGTTGCCTCGCTCAAGCCGCTGCGGGTCGACGCTGTGCAACTGGCCCTCTCGCCCATCGCAAGCGGCGATGCGAAGTGGAAGGACTCGATCGCGCACCTCCGTGACGCCGGCATCGACATCCTCTCCGGCATGGTGGCCATGCGCGGCGAGGACTACTCCACCCTGCAATCCATCGCCCGCACCGGCGGCGTGCGGCCCGATGAGCACTGGGACGCCAACCTTGCGCTCGCTCGCAGCGTCGCCGAAATTGCCGCGCGGCATCGCATCGGCCTGGTCACCTTCCACGCCGGTTTCATTCCGCACGATTCCGCCGATCACAGCCGCGGGCGCATGCTCGATCGCCTGGGTACGATCGCCGACGTTTTCCGGGCCGCGGGTGTGAACATCGCATTCGAGACTGGTCAGGAGACGGCGCTCACGCTGCTCGATGCCCTTGAAGCGCTCAATCGCCTCAACGTCGGCGTGAACTTCGACCCCGCCAACATGATCCTCTACGGTATGGGCGATCCAGCCGAAGCGCTGCGCTTGCTCGCGCCGCGCGTGAGACAGATTCACATCAAGGATGCGCTGCCGACTCGCAAGCCCGGCACATGGGGCAGTGAGACTGCCGCGGGCGCGGGCGCTGTCGATTGGCCGCGATTCTTCGACATCGCGCTGCAGATTCAACCGCCGGTGAACTTCATCATCGAACGCGAAGCAGGGGAAGTGGGGGGCCGCGAGCGCGACATCGCCGCCGCTCGCGAACTCATCGCCAAACACCTTCAAGCGGGCCGCTGCCAGGCTGCCCATTAGCCAGGTAGTACGGGGCCTTGACGAAACGGCAAACCGCTGCCCGTGCGTGAGTTGCGCCGTTCCGCCGCGCGTCCCGCCTGGCCGCCATCATGCTTCTCTCAATCGGGACTTACAATGCGCATGCCGTTCGCTCACGCGGCGGCACCTCAATTCGCTGCCACGGAGGAACTTCGATGCTGATCCTGACGGGCGTGTTCGACTTCCCCGCGAGCCGAGGGTCCGGGCCTCGCAGCATGGGTACGACGTTCACGGTCGCCCGCCGCGTGGGCCAGGCGAGCGCAGTCCTCACTGGCTACACCGCCGAGTACACCACCGGCGACCACAATTTCGGCCGGCTGATCGTCACGCTCGAAACGCAGATCATCAGCAACTCCGCGAACGGCGCCCAGATCCGGGTCACAGCCTTCTATGGTCTGCGCGATTTCAGCGGCAACTGGGACGACACCTACCAAGGCCAGGTTCGATTCGCGCTGCTGGTCGAATTCGCGGCGCGCATCGAGCCGCCGATCGTGCTGGCGCGCCGCAAGGCTGGGCGGGGCCGGGCCTTGCGTTCGTCAGGAACTGCGACGGGGATGACGAGATCGTCACGTCGTTCCCGCCGCCGCTCATCTCGCTCGCGCTGAGGTCAGGAGGTCTTGAACAATGCAAATCGTTGAAGGCACCCTCGGCGACCGCGACACGCTCATCAGCCCGCACCAACTGGCGTTGCGAACCACTGTTCGGCTCGCACGTCCCCCGACCGGCGGAGGCGGCGTGCCTGGCGGCTGCGGTAAGGTGCAGGCCCTGCTCCGCGGCTTCGATCTCGCCTACTGGGATGGCGATCGCAACCTCGCGCGAGTCGAGGTGAATCTTGAAGCCGTCTCGCGCGGCAACTCGCCTGACGTCGATGTCATCGCCTACATCTACATCGCCGACGAGAGCCCGTCGGGCGACCTGATCATGGCCGAGGTGCACTTCACGCTGCTCGCCGAGTAATCCGCGTTCTTACGCCGGGCTGGGCATGACGCCCTCGCCTGGGCCTTCGAACTCGCGCTGCTTGCCGCCAGGGGCGGGGCGGTTCGATTCCGGCGCGGCGGTCTTGCCGTGCGCTGCGTTGGCGGCGGCTTGGAGCAGTTCGCTGACCGTGGGCTTGCCCAGCGATTCGCCTCGCATCAGGCGCTTGACGTCCTCGCCTTGCAGCGTTTCATACTTGAGCAACGCTTCGGCGATCGCGACGGTTTTATCCCAGTGCTGATCGATCAATCGCTGCGTGTCGTTGTACGCGGCGTCGATGATCGACTTGATTTCTTCATCGATAATGCGGGCCGTGGTGTCGGAGTAGTCTTTCTCCGGCATGAAGTACTCGCGATTGTCGACGCCGGCGTAGTTGACGAAGCCGAGTTTGTCAGACATGCCCCATTCCAGCACCATGTGCCGCGCGTACTGCGTGACCATCTGGATGTCCATGGCGGCGCCAGAGGAGATCTCGCCGGTCTTGCGATGCTCGGCGAGGCGGCCGCCGCACAGGACGCGCATGGTGGCCTGGAGGTACTTGAAGCCGAATCCGTAGCGGTCTTTGTCGGGGAGGCTGAAGGTGGCGCCGCCCATGTTGCCGCGCGGGATGATGGTGACCTTGTGCAGCGGGTCAGCGTCGGGCATGAGGCACTGGATGACGGCGTGGCCGGCCTCGTGATAGGCGGTGGCGATGCGCTCCTGCTCCTCGATCTTGCGGGATTTTCGGGCGCGGCCGTAGCGAATCTTGTCGCGGGCTTCCTCGAGATCGGTCTGCTCGACGAAATCCTTTACGGCCATGGTGGCGAGGATGGCGGCCTCGTTCATGAGCGCGGCGAGATCAGCGCCGGAGAACATGGGCGTGCCGCGCGCGAGGCGCTCGAGGTCGACATCCGGGCCGAGTTTGACCTTGCGCGAGTGGACTTCGAGGATCTGCCGCCGGCCGACGAGATCGGGCAGCGGGACCAGGACCTGGCGATCAAAGCGGCCTGGTCGCGTGAGCGCAGGATCGAGGACATCGGCGCGGTTGGTGGCGGCGATGACGATAACCTGATCGTTGGCCTCGAAGCCGTCCATCTCGACGAGGATGGCGTTGAGCGTCTGCTCGCGCTCGTCGTGGCCGCCCGAGCTGAAGCCCGAGCCGCGGCGCCGGCCGACGGCGTCAATTTCATCCAGGAAGATGATGCAGGGGCTGTTGTCCTTCGCCTGCTTGAACAGGTCGCGGACGCGGGATGCGCCGACGCCGACGAACATCTCGACGAAGTCGGAGCCGCTGATCGAGAAGAACGGCACATCGGCCTCGCCGGCGATGGCTTTTGCCAAGAGCGTTTTGCCGCAACCGGGGCTGCCGACCAGCAGCACACCGCGCGGGATTCGTCCGCCCAAGCGCTGGAACTTCTTTGGATTCTTGAGGAACTCGACGATCTCGGAGACTTCCTCCTTGGCTTCATCCACGCCCGCGACGTCGTCGAAGGTGACGTTGACCGTGTCCTTGGAGGAAATGCGATGTCGCGACTTGCCGAACGAGCCGAGCATGCCGCCCGGGCCGGCTCCTGCGGAGCGCATCGAGCGTGCGATGAAGAACCAGATCAGCGCGATGATGAGCACGAACGGGGCGAGCGTCACCAGCAACTGCATCCAGATGCTGGTGCCGGTGTTGGCCTCGAAGCCGACGTTCATCGACTTCAGTTCATTGAGGTACCACTCGCGGTTGTTGCCGTCGATGCGCGTGTAGATGACGGTGCCGTCCTCGCTGGGAGGGAAGCCCGCTTCGCCAGGCTTGACCACGGCGAGGATGCGCGTGTCCTCGATGACCACCGGCCCCTTGATCTTGTCCTGCTTGGGATCGATGTAGGCTGCGAATTCGCGCCAGTTCTTGATCTCGCGCCCGCGCTGCGAGCCGCTGAGGACGACGAACAGCAGGATCAGCAGGCCCAGGGTGATGAACCACCCGAGCAGGCCGCGCGTGAAGCGCACGGGCGGCGGGACCTGCGGGCCGCCCTTGCCGTTGCGGCCGACCGGTTCGCGGTCTTCCGAGGGGCTGTCGAAGCGGGCGCCCCCGTTCTTGCTGTTGCGTGGTTCCTGAGGCATGACTGGGGTTTCGAGCCGTTCTTCATTATTCGCAGCGAGGTTGCCTATTTCTTCAACGTCGGGCGATGAGGGCGTGCGAATCAATCCAAGGCCGCGATTTCGCAGCCTTGCACCGTCCGGTCACCATTCCGCCTGCAGTTCTGCTACGACATCCCGCGCCATGTGTTGTACGACCGAGAACTGGCCGAGTTCGATCGACTCTGACGACGGCCTCGACGGCACGAACAAGGAGTTCCCGGTGAAGCCCTTTCGCTCCAGCAGCGGCTTGCCGGAGCGCTGGTCCTTCCACTGGAAATCGATCGTCACGCTCAGGATCACCTCTTCACTCAATCCGGTCAGGCGGCTCTTGGAGAGTTGATCCAGTTCCACCTTGCGGATCTGTCCGAGAAGCACTGTGTCGGCATGATCCGCAGCCACCACCTTGTACGGCGTGCGGGCTTCGATCTCCTTGATGACCGCATCGGTCAGTTGAAACTCGACATCGCGCGTGTACGAGTCGCTGGTGAAGATCGGAATCGCGATGGTGCTGATGTTCGTGGGATAGATCGACGCCGTCGAATACCCCTGTGAGGGATCGCTGGCGCAGCCGGAGAGCAGCGATGCTGCGGCGAGGGCGGTGATCGCAACCGCGTGCCGCATCACGATCCCTCCTTTGATGGAGGCTCGGCGGGTTGCGAAGCAGCCGGCGCACTGGCAGCCGGCTGATCCAGCAATCCGGCCGCGATCAACTTGTAATCGGGGGCCGCCTTGCGCACGCTTTCGGGCAGGCGCTCCAGCACCTGCGGCACGAATCGCAGCGCTTCGGCCGTCGCCGATGTCCT
>DATKJG010000189.1:0-3753 GCA_035543215.1 Phycisphaerales bacterium
GACGAAGGGAATAAGCGGCGGAATGAAACTCGTCACCGTCGCCAGCGTGCCGTTGGGCGAGGTGCTGATCGGCAGCCACAACATCAGCGGAATCATGAGCAGGAGCATGGCCGGCGTCATGAGGCTCTGGGCCTCGCGCAATTCATTTACAGCACTGCCGATCGCGGCCATGATCGAGGAGATCATGAAGTACGCCATCACAAAATACAGCGCGAAGTACACCAGCGACGTCCAGGCAATCAGGTCAGCCGTCGCCATGGCGATCAGCGCCACCATTCCCATCGCCAGGTACATGCCGACCATGACGGTGCCCACGGCAGCCTGACCGATGATCTTGCCGGCCATCAGTTGCATGGGGCTCACCGCGCTCAACAGCACCTCCATCACCTTGTTGGACTTCTCCTCGATGGTGGTGGTGAGCAGGTAGTTGGCGCTGACGAAGGTGCCGATCCACAGCAGCATCATGAAGGCCATGGGCACCATCATCTTGAAGACCTTGGTGCCGGTGCCTTCGGCGCGTTCCGCGCCGTCCTTGGCGATGCGCACGGTCTTGGGTTCCGGCGCGCGGGCGAGATCGCGCACCGTCTGGACGTCGTACCCGGCAGCCTCGATGCGGGCACGCGCGGTCGATGACTGCAGCAGGTCCTCGATCAGCCCGGTGTGCTTGATGTTCATGCCCGACGGCACGTACAGGTTGGCGGCGATCGGCGGCACCGCCGGAGCCGTCGCGCTCGCCGGCTGGCTCGCTGCCGCCGGATTGTCGGTCGTGATGATGGCAACGAGATCGCCGGCGGCCAGTTGCTTCTTCAGCGAGTCGAGGTCGGCTTCAGTGTGGTTCGGGTCGAGCGCCAGGTTAATCTCGAACTCCTGCGTCACCGCCGACATACTCCGCGGATTGCGCGACATGGCTTGGTCGATGGAACCGGCCTCGGCCAGCCCGCTGGGCGCTTTCTCCCGTTCACGTTCGGTGTCCTTGATCCGCTCTCGGATCCTCTCCGGAGCGAACTCGAGCGCAGCCGCCTGCGCCAACCGGCCGTCAGCGTCCACCATGGCGATCGTGCCCTTAAGCGGCGGGGGCTTGGGATTGAAAAGGTACGGCCCCAGCACGGCCATCGTGATCATCATCACCGGCACAAGCACCACGGCGAGGATGAACGCCTTGGTCAGAGCTGTCGACTTGAACTCGCGCCAGGCCACCTCGAGGGTCTTAGGCATGGGCGAGTTCCTCCTTGGCCTGTTCGGCCGCAGCCGCGCCGCGATCGCGCATCACCATCTGCACGAACACCTCCTCGAGCGTGATGCGACGCAACTCGACAGATCGAACCGGGCCGGCCGCGAGAATGTCACGCATCACCTGCTGGGCATCGGCGCCCTCGGTGAGACGCAGTTCGATCTGGCCATCCTCTCCCATCGGCTGAGCCGCAGCCACGCCGGGAACGCTGCGGAGGTTGACAGTGCCGTTGCTGGGCTCGACCACCATCGTGCGCGGGTTGAAGCGCTCGCGAATCTCGTCGAGCGTCGCATCGAGGAGTTTCTGGCCTTTGTGGATGAGGAAGATGCGGTCGCACAACTGCTCGGCCTGGTGCAGCACGTGCGTGGAGAAGATGATCGTCACGCCGTTGGAGTGAAGTTCCTGGAACATGCGATTCAGCAGGGCTGAGTTGACCGGATCGAGGCCGGAGAACGGCTCATCGAGAATCAGCAGATCAGGCTCGTGAATGATCGAGGCGATGAACTGCACCTTCTGCTGCATGCCCTTCGAGAGTTCCTGGCAGCGCCTGCGATAGCAATCCGGCAGTTCCATCCTCTCCAGCCACTGCTCGGTGCGCTGGCGCAGCACAGGGCCACGCACGCCCTTGAGCCGTCCCAGGTATTCGATGAACTCGCCGACGCGCATCTTGCGATAGACGCCGCGCTCCTCCGGCAGGTAGCCGATGCGGTCCTTGTTCTTCAGGGCGCTGGAGCCCAGCACGTCGATCGACCCCGTATCGGGATAGATGATCGACATGATCATGCGGATGGTGGTGCTCTTGCCGGCGCCGTTGGGCCCGAGGAATCCGCACAGGCTGCCGCGCGGCACGTCGAGGTCGAGATCGCGCACCGCCTGCGTGGCGCCGAAGGTCTTGCTCACGCCTCGGATGGATATGGAGGTTTCTGAGCGGCTCACAGGGACAGACTACTTGTGAAAAACCGGCGGGGCCTTTCACGACTCCGCCGGCTTCATTGTACGGAATGCCCGCGTCGTGCGATGCCGGGCCGTTCAATGTCCGCCGGGGCCGGCGGGATTGGTGGTCGCCGGCTTCGATGCTGCGCCGTCGTCCTTGTCCTTCAGCATCGCCTTGATGTCATCGGGCAACGCGAACGTTGTCTCATCGAGCGTGTTGAATTTCACCTCGTCGAACGTCAGCGGCATGGCCATGCCCATCCGCTCGATCTCGACCTTGGTGAAGTACTTGATGCCGGCGTCCTCCTTCCACTCGCTGAACTTGACAGTGGCGGGACCCTGGCCGGCCTCGTCGGTTTCAAGGCCGCGGATCAGGTGATCCTTCACATCGAACAGTGCGAACTGCGCCTGGCCGTTCTTGTCGGTGGCGCGAATCTTGTAGCAGTCGAACTCGTTGAACTTCACCTGGTCGACGGTGGCGAGTTCCTTGGCGTCATCGCGAATGCGAATGACCATGCGGAACATATTGGACTGGTCCTGCAGGTCCTTGGCCTGCTCAGGGTCGAGGATCGTCGTGTCCATGGGCGTGCGCATCCACGACACCGTGCCGTCGGAGCCCATCGTCGATTCCATGCCCTGCATCGCCTGCTTGATGAAGACCTTGTTGGGCTTCATCCAGTACATCTCGATCTTGGCCTCTCCCATGGGATTGGTGAAGGTGGCCTTGATGACGGAGGATTTCATCTCGTCGAAGGCGTTCTCGCCGCCCATCGCCTCGATGCATTTGTTGAGGATGTCCTTGGCTGCGGGAAGGTCGGTGCGCGGCACCGTCGGCTGGGTCGCGGCGGGCGGTGTCGGCGGGGGAGCGACCGGCGGCGATGCGGGGTCAGCCGGCTTCGGCGCATCCTGAGCAGCGACGGTCGCCGAGACTACTCCCATCGCGATCACGCAGATGAGGTGGCGGATGCGGGCAATTGCGATGCGTGAGTTCATGCTGGTCCTCTTCTCAATTCCTTTGGCGGCGGCAGGATACGCGTTGCAGGAGGCCATCCAAACACAGCGGTTTTCTGCAGATTTGCCGGCGGCGATGCTGCGGCAGGGAGGTGCCCGGCAGAGGCACAAGGTGCGGATGATACCGGGGCTGCGGTCTGGCAGCCGATGAACCTGCACCGCTGCCGGGACATGTCAAACCATCCATATATCCGGATATACGGCTGGACTTGATGGCCATCTGAGGTACGATCTGACCATGCCCAGTCGCTTCCTGCGCGAACTTGACCGCCGGGTCATCGTGTTCGACGGTTCGATGGGCGCGACCATCCAGTCCATGACTCTGGATGTACAGCGCGACTACCTCGGTCGTGAGAACTGCGTCGACATCCTCGTCAGGAGCCGGCCGGACATCATCCAGAGCCTGCATGAGGGCTTCCTCGCGGCTGGGGCGGACGTGGTTGAAACGGATACCTTCGGCGCCAACAAGCTCGTCTTCGCCGAGTTCGACCAGGAACTTGTCGGCTGGACGTATGCGATCAACAAGCAGGCCGCGGAGATCGCGCGGGCTGCGTGCGGCAAGTTCACGACGAACGACA
>DATKJG010000190.1:0-8816 GCA_035543215.1 Phycisphaerales bacterium
CACGCCGGAGATAGCCAGCATGGGCATGGGCACGGTGCCATCGCCTTCATCATCGCCAGTGGCACACTGCGCCGCTGCGTGATTGAGCAGCTGGTTGTACGAGCCGCTGGCCACCCACGCCTGGTTGGTGAGCAGGCCGGCGACCATGACGTCGCTCTGGGAGGACGCGTGAATCTGCGGCAGGTTCTGCGTGTCCTTGAGGTGATGCTCCTCATCGAAGCCAACCGTGCCAACCGTGACGCTGTTGTGCTGCAGGCCGATGCAGTGGCCGAACTCGTGGGCGAAGGTGCGCTGGAAGCGCGTGAGTTCGGTGTTGCCGAAGGCGGTGGTGCCGGGGATGCCGCCGGCCTGGCCGTTGCCGCTGTAGGGGTTGCCGGGGAGCCAGCCGTAGATGAACGGCGGCACGGGCGACATCGCGAAGCGCGTGCTGTTGAGCGTGTTGTGCAACGCGCTGGTGGAGCTGTTGATGTCCTGCGACCATGTCAGCGGCGGCGTGGCGATCTTGTGATAGTTCCACTCGGTGGTGTAGATGCCGCGCAGGAACCCGTCGCCGATGCCCGGCTCCATCAGGTTTTCCGCCGGCAGACCGGCGCCGTTAAACGTGTAGTTGATGGGAACATACGGCAGTTCAATGATCTCCTTGCACAGGAACACGCGATTCGTGACTGTGAACGTGTTGTTGGCGTAGTCGGTCTCTACGACGTTGCGGTTGGGATTGACCTCGACAGTGAAGTCGACATCGTTGCTCACCGGCGCAAGGATCATGAAGTTCAGCGTGTCGTTCTGGTTTGCCAGGTTGGGCGCGGCGGGCGCCGTGATGGGGCCGTTGATGGAGAAGATCGGCGGACCGGCGACTGGCACGTTGTTCACGGACATGCGAAGCGCGGCATCGACACCGGCGATCACCCCACCCCCGTTGGTGCTGACCGTGACACGAACGATGGTGGTGTTGTTTGCGACCAGGGACGTCGCGCCAAACTGCACGCCCTGATTGATCTGGACGGCGGAAACCGTAAGGTCGACCGCCATGGCTGGCATCGAGCACATCAGGGCCACGGCGGGAGCGGCGATGCGGGAGGCGCGGTGAACAAACGCTGGTTGGGTCATGGAGAAATCTCGCCTGTTTGCAGAATGGAAGTGGACCATCAGATGTACCTGATTGCTGCGTGAATGCAATCGCGATTGGGGCAAAACCGCACCCGCGCCGCTGCAGCAATGCCCTCCCGCCGTCTCCCGGGGCCTCCCACCCATCCCAGCAACCCTGAACCCTCAGGGTCATCGCTCGGTCCGATGCGCGTCAAGCAGCCTGTTTCTGCCGCCTGCGACGCTCGTTACCTGCCCGCTACGGGCACGCGCCCCAGGTCGTGATCACCGCCAGCAGGTCATTCACGTCGATCTGGCAATCGCCCTGTGGCGGGCCGAGGGGCGCGATGTCGGCTGCGCAATGCGCGGGCGGGCAACCGGGGCACGAGCCCCACGTTGTGATCACCGCGAGCAGATCGTTGACATCGACCTGGCCATCGCCGCCAGCGATGTCGGACGGGCATGGCAGCGTCAGGGTGAAACTCTTCGTCGGCCCGGTGGCGAGGTTGTTGGCGAAGTCGCGGGCGGTGACGTAGTACTCCATCAAGCCCGAGTTGGACTGGGCCGGGATCACGCCGCGCCAAAGTGCGTTGCCGCTCCATTTCATGTCCACAGGCGCGAACGCGCCGACTCCGCCGCGACGCCAGTACAGCGTGATGCCCTTGTCGTGGAAGCCGCGATCGGACGTGTGAGCGTCCCACGCTTCCATCCTCACGACGAACGGGCCGACATTCGCCGTATTCGGCAATTGCTCGGTTCGCGCAATGGTGGGCGGGCGCGTATCAGCCGCGCCGGTGTTCATGTAGATGCGATCGAGAAACGACCCCGACTCGCCCTGCGCCGTCACGATGTCGTATCGGGCGTCGTTGTTGAAGTCGGCGACCTTGACATCCAGCGATGAATCGTTGACCGACGTGATGAGGCGCGAGTTGAGCACGTAGCTTCCGCCGCCGTTGTTCACGTAGATGCGCTCCGGCCCGCCGATGGCGGCGATGAGGATGTCGTAGTCGCCGTCGTCATCGATGTCGAAGAACTTGGAGTCGTTGTCATCGATGCTCGATCCGGTGAACGGGCCGGTGCTGTACGTCCCAGTTCCATCGTTGAGCAGCGACAGTTCCGTATTCCCCGCACCGGCGTTGGCGCCGACGAGGTCGAGATCGCCATCGCTGTCCATGTCGCCGAAGTCGTAGGAATAGGCCGTCGCGCCGCCGGTGATCGGCGTCGATGAGAAGACTCCCGCGCCGTTGTTGCGATACAACTTGCTGGTGCCGTTGCGCGAGCCGACGTGCAGGTCGAGATCGAAGTCGCCGTCGATGTCTCCGAAGATCGCGTCCATGGGCTGGCCGACGGTTTCGTTGACGGTGTTGGTGGCGGTCACATCGGCGAAGACGCCCGATGCGTTGTTGAGCCAGAGTTTGCCGCGGCCGGAGCCGAAGCGGTTGGTCGCACCGGCGTTGTTGATGTAGATGTCGAGGTCGCCGTCGTTGTCCACGTCGCCGAACTGGGCCCGCGTGGATGAGAACGTGCCGACGGGCAGCCGCGTCGCGGTCTCGTTGGCGAAGACGCCGGAGCCGTTGTTGATCAGCAGCGTCGGCTGGCGGTTGAAATCCTGGGCGATGATGATGTCGAGGTCGCCATCGCGCTCGACATCGCCCAGCTCGCAGCCGCGCGCGATGAACGTCAGGCCGCCGGTGCGGGCATCGGTTTCGTCGGCGAAGACGCCGGAGTTCACGCCGGTGTTGATCCACACGCGGAGTTTGAGCGGCGCGGAGGCGGTGGAGAAGCCGCCGCCGTTGGCGAAGACCAGGTCCAGGTCGCCGTCGCCATCGAGGTCGCCCACGGTCAGTTGATTGGTGTATTCGAGGACGCCGGCCAAGCCGCCGGGAAAGCGCGTGGCGGTCTCATCGACGAATTGCACCGTGGGCAGCAGGAGGCCGCCCATGAACAGGCCGGCGATCGCAGCGGCGAAAAGACCGAACGCCAGACGATGCGAGCCAGAAAACCACCGGATGAAACGCATGTGAATACTTTCTCCCATTGATCAGCATGCAGCATAGCCGCCTCGGGGCCACCAGCGTATGCGGCACAAGCTGGAAAACGTGCTCAAGGCCCCACAATGGAGCAAAGACAGCGAACCTGGGTTGCGCTGCCGGGCTGCATCATCTGCAAGTCCACGGACGCTACGGTCCGAAAGCGCATGCCTGTTCTCATTGACGTGACTGGAGTCGCCGAGCCTCGTTCCGGCCTCACGGCTCGTCCGGCTTCGGAATCGGCGTAACCGGCGAGGTCGCGCCAGCGCCCGGCCTGCCGCCGCCGCCCACGATCTCCTCCCAAGCCAGAATCTTCGAACGCTCGGTCACGGCCCGAAGCAGGCAGCGGCGGTGTGCACGTGGGTGGCATGTTCCCGTACCTTGTTCATCAGCGACTGCTCGGACAGATTCTCGTATTGGGCGACGATAATGTTCATGTCGGCTAGGCTCATGACAGGCGGCGGCACCTTGCCATAATCCTTGAAGCACGCGGGGTCCGGATTGTGCCTCAGCACGTAGATCCGCTGCATGCGCACCAGCGAGTTGAGCAGCGGCTTCCAGAACTTCGCCTCCTTGCTGCCCAGGTCGATCAGCGTCAGGGCCAGTTCAGCGAACATGAACACGAAGGCCGAGTCGGCGTCGCAGGCCAGGCGCGTGCGGTTCTGCAGATCGACATGCGAGACGGCGCACTGTTGGCGCAGCAAACCGGCAGCGAAGCGATCGAACGCCGACTGGGTCGCGGCCAGATCGATCTTCACCGGCTTTTTCTTGCTCGGACCACCCTTGATCTTGAACGATTTCTCGATGGCGCGTCGAACCAGCATCGACGCCGCCTCCATGTCACTCTTCATATGGGTCGGCGGGATAAGCCCCGCCGAGCGCTTCCGCAGCCCCAGGCGCCTCTGCAGCTCCGGCATCACCGCATTCAACTGCTGTTGACGCTTGGCCCGTGCGGCGGCCTTGAGACCTGGCATCAGGTTCGGAAGCGACGCCTTGTCGATCTCGAGAAACATTTTCTTCGCCGGATCGTTCTTCGCGCCCGTTGTCCGACACTTGATCCATTCAGTGATTTCCTTGTTCGGATCGATCGCGTTCCGCAGTTGCCGCATGTCATCCAGAGAGGTCCAGACGTGACCAATCGGCTGAAGCGGCTCGCCGACGAACTCCATCGTCAGCGTCGGCTCTTCGAATTCCTGCAGTCTTGGCTCGCCCAGTTGCCAACCCGCGCTCACCAACCAGGGATACTCGGCGTCAACCGAGATCTTTACAAAGGGATCCTCAGGATGATTTGGCACGCCCACCTCGATGCGAACCGGGTCAAAGATGACCGAGCGCGTGAAATCGAACATCAACTGCATGCCGACGCTCCGCGTCGGCGGCCGACCGGGTCTGTATCTGAACACCGTGGGCATGGCTGGTCTCGCAATGAAGGTGTCGCCGGGAGAATGGAGTCAGCACCCGCGCCGCCGCTACCGCACCGGCTTCCTGCGGCGTCTGGGCTTCGCGGCCGGATCCTCGCCGATCGTGTGCAGCAGCGAGGCGGACATGCACAGCCAGATCGCGGCCTTGCGCTGGTCGCCAATGTTGATCTGCCATACCCCGGCCATTCCGTTTTTCAGGAAGCTCACTTCCGCCTTCTCCTCCCAGTAGCCCATTCGCGGGTTGAAGACCCAAACGTCGCTTGGAGAGCGCACGTACGGATCCATCAGCCCCTTTGGGCTGCTCTTGAGAATCTTCGCGCGATTGACGAACTCGTTGTTGATCTTCTTGAGAAACTCGACATCGTCCTTCGCCTCGACCAGCATGTTGTGCCAGCGCGATCCGATCTTGCCCGGCCAGATCTTGTCGAAGGCAGCCTTGGCGGCGGCGTTGTCGTCGGTGTCGGGGACGCCAACTTCAAGCCACATGCTGCAGAGGTATTTCTTGGTCGTCATGGCGTGTGCTCCTGAATGATCGTGCCCGCGGGCGCCTCGCTGCGGGCGCAGCGAAACCCGAGAGTCATGGACGCGCTGAACGCGGGCGCGGAGGCGGGGTTGTACAGGGGCCGCCCCGCGTTGCGGTTGAGGGTAAACGAAGCGGGTCGATCCATCCACGACCCGCCTTTGATGATCACGTTATTGCCTCGCTGCAGGATGCTGCTGGTCGCTTCCCAGGCGTTGCCGAACATCTGATACGCCCCCAGCGCTGTGCGCAAGGCCTCGTCCGCCATCACCGAGTGCGAAAGATCGCGATAGACGCGGAAGCCGCTCTCGAGCGTCACGCGGCCAAGATCGTCGCGATGATCCTGCGTCGGCGCATACGGCCAGGCCACGGCCGCCGGATCGTTGCCCCACGGATAGAGACGGCCATCGGGAGCGCGGGCGGCGCACTCCCACTCGATCACCGTCGGCAGCCGCTTGCCCGCCCAGCGCGCATACGCCTGCATGTCCGGCCAGGTGATGCCCACCACCGGCCGGTCATCCATCGTGCGATCCTCTCGCAGCAGGTTCCAGTGGGGAGGCGGCGCGTGGCCGGTCGCCGTCAGAAACCGCTGATACTGCGCGTTGGAGACCTCGTTGCGGTCGATGTAGTACGTCGGCAGCGTCACCGAGCGCGCCTTCTCGAACCCCGCGCTGTCCGGCACGCCGAAAACGTACGCGCCGCCCGGTATGCGGATCATCTCCGTCTGCAAATCCTCCGGTGCGTTGATGGGAAAGCGCATGTCGACCGATTCGCCCGCCCGCGGCAGGAACTCGTCGATCTCGGCGAAGATCCCGTCATCAGCGATGGCTTCGAAGCGATACTCGCCCGGAAGCAGCCAGTGATCGCTCACGGGCAGGCACCCGACGAATTCCGCCGGCCCGATCTCGAATGTCTCGGGATCGACGCGGCGCACGAAGAGGCGCGCCCCGGGCGTTCCCGGCGCCGCGGGGGGATCGGACGCAAGGCTCACGTGCACGCGCTCGGCCTGCCAGCGATTGCGCGATTGCACCTGTTCATAGCGCAGCAATCCGGCGACGGCAGCCGCCAGCAGCGCCACCAGCCCCACCAGCGCCGCGGCGCGATGCACGCGCACCCAGCGCCATGTGCTGCGCCACGCGCCCGGAGGACGCGCGAGGATCGGCCGGCCGCTCAGCCAGCAGCGCACGTCGGCAGCCATGTGGGCCGCGCTCTGGTAACGCTGCTCCGGCAGCTTCTCCAGCGCCTTGTGACAGATGGTCTCGAGGTCCTTGGGGATCGAGCGGTCGACGCGCCGCAGGTGCGACGGCTCCGAGGCGATCACCGCGCGCAGCACCTGATCCACATCCTTGCCCTCGAACGGCCGCTCCAGTGACAGCGTCTCGTACAGCACCACGCCTAGCGAGAAGACGTCGCTGCGCTGATCGATCTTCGCCGCCGCCAGCGATGCCTGCTCCGGGCTCATGTAGTGGCACGTGCCGATGCGGGCAGTGACGCGCATGTTGGCGTGGTCGCCCAGGTGTCGCGCGATGCCGAAGTCGGTCAGGCGCGCTCCGTGCACGCCATCGATGAGAATGTTCGACGGTTTGACATCGCGATGAATGATGCCGGCGCGATGCGAGGCCTCCAGCGCATCGGCGATGGCAAGAACGTACTCCGCGCCGCGCCGCTGCCAGGCGCGCACATCCGCCGTGCCCATCTTGCTCTTGCGGCGGTCTCGCTCGTCGCCCAGCACCAGGGCCAGCGTCGGGCCGTCCACAAGTTCGCTGACGATGTAGTGATTCACCCCGTCGAAGCCCAGTTTGTACACAGGCACGATGCCCGGGTGATTCAGGGCCGCCGCGCTGCGGGCTTCGGTGGTGAATCTCTGCAGGGCCGACTCCGACCCGGTGAGGTGCCCCGCCAGCACCTTCAGCGCCACTGGCCGATCGAGCACCGTGTCGTGCGCCATGTACACCGTCCCCATGCCGCCCTCGGCGATCTTGCGCACGACTCGGAACTCGTCGATCTGCGATGGCTGGGGCGGGTTTGGCGGCCGCGGCGCTGCGACGGTCGTGTCATCGCTTCGCGGCGTCCCCGTCGACTTGCGATGATGCTCGAGCAGCGTGCGAACGCGCTGCAGGGCCGTGTCGGTGGGGCAGGCCTGGCGCAGGTACGCCTCGCGCTGCTCGCCTTCGAGCGAGAGCGCCGCGAGAAACACGGCCTTTTCATCGAATTCGCCGCTTGTGGCCATGACAGAGCCTGTCCCGATCGCGGCGCACGCCTCCTCTATAAAAGGAAGAGCGCCTACTCATCAGCCGCAAACTGTGTTCTGCACTGCGCAGAAATCGCCGAGGCATTCATGCCCGGGCGTGAAACGCTCATTCAGTGGCGCGGGGACGGCTCAATCGCTCATGCAGCCAGGCACGGGCGTAATCCCAGTGCTTGCGGGCCGTCGCGAAACTGCAGCCCATGATCTCCGCAGCCTCCTCCAGCGAGCGGCCGGCGAAGAACCGCAGCATGACGACCTGCGTGCCCTCGCTGTCGAACTGCCGGAACTCCTCCAGCGCCTCATGCAGATCGAGGATGTCGGCGGCGAAGGTCGCATCGTCGGCTTGGAACTCGATCAGCTGCACCTGACGCCGATCGCCGCCGCGCTTCTGGGCCGATTGGGCCCGCACACGCTCGACCAATGCATCATGCATGGCCCGCTGAAAGAGAAAGTAGAAGTGGCGGCGATTCTGGGCGCTGAGCATGCGCCCGCCATCGCCGAGCAGGCGCTCGCACGCGGCGTGCACTAGCGCTGTGCCATCGAGCCCCGCGCGGCGACCGGCCGCACCGTCGAAGCGCTGTCGCGCCAGGGCCCGCAGGTCGTCGTACACCACGGCGAAGAGGTCATCCAGCGCCCCCGCACGGCCGTCGCGGGCGTCGGACAGAAGGGTGGTGATTTCGCCGGGGATATTCGCGGGCCCCGCGGGCATTCCTCACACATTACGGTTTACAAAAAATCGATGCAAGGCCGGGGATTTTCGCGCACCGCTGCGCGCCGTCTGCGGCTGGAAAGGGGAGGGGGAAACAAAGGCCCGAGGACAGCGCGTTCGTCTCCTCCACCCGCTCCTTCTTGCATGCGGGTCCACCCGACCTCGGGGCCTTGATGGATGTCCCATTCGGGAAGGGCACTCGCAGCAGGACGGTCCGCCCAGCGGCCGTCCTGTTGCCTTGACAACGCCTACGGCTCATCAGGCTTCGGAATCGGCGTGACCGGCGAGGTCGCGCCAGCGCCCGGCGTGCCACCGGCTCCGACGATCTCCTCCAAGGCCATGACCTTCGAGCGCAATTCGTTGTTGGCGTTCTTGAGCGCCTTGATGTCCTCGCCCAGTTCGATGATCAGACTCGTCTGCACGACGCTGGCGTCATTGAGCGTCTTGACCTGGTCGTTCAATTTCTTGATCGCCTCATCCTTCTCGGCCCGCAGCTGGCGCAGGGCCTCGACCAGAAGGGCGGTCGTGCCGCGCTCCTTTATATGGAGGTAGCCGTCGTCGCCCTCGGCCACCCAGTCGGGGAAGACGACCCGCACTTCCTGCGCGATGAAGCCGGTCTGCACGCCGGCCTCGCCGAGGTTGCGGCGCTGAGCATCGCGCGTGAACTCGAAGTTGCGGCCGCGCAGCCCCAGCACCTTGTCGAGCGTGTCCTCGGGCAGGTCGCGGACGTTGGCCTTGAGGCGGGCATCGCTGGCGACGGATTGCTGATCCGAGTCGCCCGAGCCAATGGCGACCGTCAATGCCG
>DATKJG010000191.1:0-5995 GCA_035543215.1 Phycisphaerales bacterium
GCCGCCAGCGAACTCCCGGCGCCGCAGAAGAACGATTGACTGATTCGAGCGGGCGAGTATCAGTTCGCTGATGCCGACGGCACCATTGGAGCTGTCTTGCTCCACATGCCAACCTCCGCCCGCCGCGCCGCCAGTTCCACCTGCGCGTAGCGCGTCAGGCGCGTGTGCGGCCAGCGATCATCGGCCCGCGCCAGGCCCGCCTCCAGCAGCGCCTCGTTGAGCGAGCGGCCATCGCTCGATTCCACGTGCGCCAGCACGCGGCCGTACGAATCGCGCGGCCGCTGCGGCTCGAGATACAGCCGCACCTCGCGGCCCTGCACCATCTGGATGGCCAGGTTCGTCGCCTCGCGCGCCAGCGGCTCCTCGGCCTGGTCGAAGTGCGGCATCTCCGGGCAGTCGATGCCCCACAGCCGTACGCGCGTGGCCGGCGCGTTTTCGTGCAGAGAATCGGGCAGATTGACCTCGATCGTGTCGCCATCGATCACGCGCGACACACTCGCCAGGCGCCCGTGATACGCCGGCAGATCATCGGCATCGCGCACCAGCAGCCAGCCGCGCCGATCGGCGATGATCAAGAGCGCCAGTACCACCAGCACAATGGCCCAGAGACGGCGACGGCGTCCGCGAAAGCGCATCCATCGCACCGAGCCGCTCCGGTTCATTCGACCTGATCCTCGTCGCCGTTCTCGTCATCGTCGCGCGGGCGTGTGGCGGCCGGGTCGCCGCTGTCAGGCTTCTCGCACTTGCGTGCAGCCCGCTCCGCGAGGTCCTGGTCGCGCTCGACCCTGGCATCGAGGCACGCCTGCTGCAGCGCGACGTGCAGGCCTTCGTGCTCGGGCACGGCATCGAGGCGCTCCAGCAGCGCGTCCACTCGGCGCTCGGCCGACATCGAGGGATCGAGCGAATCGATCGCCATCGCGCCAAGGGCCTGCATCGCGGCGATGAACCACGGCACATCAGGCTTATCGAGGCTCTTCGGCGGCAGGACTTTGGCCCGCACCGTCGTGCCGGGGCTGATCGAGACGACCGGCACAAGCTTGATGCGCGTGAGCGGCTCGCGGCAGAGGACGACGGCGGGCACGTTCTGCTCGAACGCCGCCAGACGAAGACGCCGAGCATCCGCGCCGACCTGCGGCGGCCGGACGAGGTACATGCCCTTGCTGGCCTTCACATCCTCGCCGATGGGCGCATCGATGATGGTGATGCGCTTGAGACTCAGCGCGGCCTTGAGCCGGCGCTGCCGCGCTTCCAGCAGCGTCCCGACGATCGTGGCCATGCACTCGTAGTCGCGCTCGCTGCGGGCCGATGCCATGGCCCTCATCGCCATGCGCTCGGCCTCAAAGGTGTCGCCGGCTGACAGCGTCTGCTCGGCCTTGGCGGCGAGTTCGCTGCTCTTGCTGGGTCTGGTGGTGCCGGCCATGGCCGTCATGTCATCCCCCCGCCTTTCGCGACGCGCGGCAGGCGGTGGCGCGCGGCGGATCGTACAGCAGCGCATCGCACGCCGCGAACGCTCCCGCCGTCATCGTCATGCCTGGTGAATGCCTGTGCAGGCGCCTGCGCATGCCTGTTTATCGGCCCGCGCCCGTCGCGCCTTGAGGCGGCCTATTCGAGCGCCGCCGCCCCGCTGACGATCTCCGTCAATTCTGTGGTGATCTTGCTCTGGCGGGCGCGGTTGAAGCGACGCTTGAGGTTGCGGCCGAGTTCCTTGGCGTTCTCGGTCGCCGCCTTCATCGCCACCATGCGCATGATCTGTTCGCTCACCACCGCATCGTTGATCGCCTGGAACAGGCTGGCCTTGACGGCCTGGGGCAGCAGGTCGCCCAGAAGGCTCTCGGCGCTGGGGCTGAACTCATAGGTCGCGCTCGGAGCGCCTGTCGTCTTCTCCGCGCCGGGTGCGGGCGTGCTCACCTGGGGCTTGAGCGGCAGCAGTTGCACGATGTCGGCCACCTGCCGCGAGTTGCTCTCGAAGCGCGTGTAGGCGACGCGCACCGTGTCGTAGGCGCCAGTCGTGAACGCGTCGATGTAGCGCTGGGCCACGCGCTCGATGTCCTCGTACTTGGGCTTGTCGCCGAAGGTGTGTCTTTCGGCGACGGCGTATCGGTGATACTTCACCGCGGCGAGGGCCTTCTTGCCGGCGACCTCAATGTCGATTTCAGTGCCGGCGCTTCGGGTCGCGCGAACGTGGGCCGTGGCCTTGCGCAGGATGTTGCTGTTGTACGCCCCGCACAGGCCTCGATCGGAGGAAACGACCAGCAGCAGTTCCTTCCTGGGCGATTCGGCCGGGCCGTCGATGAGCGGATGCTGGACATCGCCCGCGGCGGCGGCGACCTCGGCCACCAGCTGCCGGATCTTCTGCGTGTAGGGCTTGGTGGCCTTGGCCCGCTGCACGGCGGCCGCGAACTTCGCGTTGGCGATCATCTGCATCGTCTTGGTGATGCGCGCGATCGAACCGACCGCGGTCATGCGCTTCTTGATCTCACGAAGGGTGGCCATGGGGGCGAAGAGTATAGCCGCCGCCCCGGCCCTTCACCATGCAGTGCCGGGGAGTACAACCGGGCATTCCGGCGTGGCCAGCCGGACTTTCGGCGATCATTTCACGATCAATCCATCAAACGCCAGGTGCATGCTCTCAGGTAATTCCGGATCGAGTTCAGTGTGCCGGATGTCGTGCGTCATGTGCGTGAACCAGGTGCGCCCGGCGCCGATGCTGGTCGCAGCGGCGATCGCCTCATCCACTGTGAAATGCGTCGGATGCTTGCGATAGCGCAGCATGTCGAGCACGAGCGCGCTCAAGCCAGTCAACTGCTTCCACGTCTCGGGCGGAATGGCCGACACATCCGTGCAGTACGCCAGCGGCAGCGGTGAAGGCTGCTCGCGCGCCACCTGCCCATCAGCGCCGAGCGCCTCGACGCGGAAACCCAGCACCGGCAGCCGGCCGTGCAGCAGTTTCAACGGCGTGAAGCGCAGGCCGTGCAGGTCGATCGGCCTGCCGACTTCGATGAGGTGGGCCATCAATGTCGCGACGAACGAGTCGTTGACATTCTTGTGCTGCTCGAAGATGTGGCGGTAGACGCGCTGCAGGTGCTCGAGCGTGCGCTCATCGCCGTAGATCGGAATCGGGGCGTGCATCAGCGCGTTGAAGCGGCGGACATCATCCAGGCCGAAAGTGTGATCGACGTGGTTGTGCGTGAAGAGAATGGCATCGCAGCGCTGAAGTCTTGCGCGCAGGGCCTGCTCGCGCAGATCGGGCGAGGCGTCGATGAGGATCACGCGCTCGACGCCGTCGCCATCTGTGAACTGCAGACATGCTGACGACCGCAGCCGGCGGTCGCGCGGATCATCGGAGGTGCACACCGCGCAGTCGCAGCCGATCACGGGCACACCCGCCGAGGTGCCCGAGCCGAGAATCAGCAGGCGGACGTTGAAGACCATTGAGCAGAAGGATAGGGGAAAGCGCGAATGACGAATGACCACGGACCGCCTGCTACGATTCAACAGGCATGCTCATCTCCACGCGCAATCTGCTTGTTGGATTGTCGGTGATCGTGACGACGCTGGGCGTGCTGCTGCTGCTGCGCGATCAGAGCAACTGGCTGGTGTGGATGATCATCGGGTGCGGCATCGTCTCGATCAGCGCGCTGAGCCTGTGGCCCGATCGCCTGCCGACGCTGGCCAAGGAGTCGGAGGACATCACCGACACCAGCGACGGGCGCAGGCGCGAACTTGTGCGCGGCACGAGCCTGTATCTGCGCGAACTGCGATACCGATACTCCATCCGCTTCGATCCCTCGGACGCAGGCGAGCGGAAGGCTTTCAGCGCTGAGGTGAACACGATCAGGCTCGGCTTTGTGCCCGTGATCATCATCGACAACACCAACGATCGGCAGGGCTTCGGCTACGTGGCGTTCGTGCACGACGGCAAGCGCTGGCGCGGCCCCGGCCTGCCGTGCCCGGCCGGCCAGAGCGATGCGGTCAAGCACGCGGCCCGCTGCGTGTCGCCGCTTGCGAAAGAGGAAGAGACAAAGTTCTGAAGCCGGGCTAGTGCGCCGGCATGGGCGCAGCCAGCCGGGACGCGCCGCCGGAAATCGCGCGAACGATGGCGCGCGCAGCGTCTCCGGGATCCTCGGCGGCACAGATCGCGGAACTCACCGCGACACCGCGCGCACCGGCCGCAACAAGTTCGCCGATGCTCTCCGGCGTGACGCCGCCAATCGCGAGGTGCGGGGTCGACGGATAGTGTTCGATGAACGCCTTCAGATACGCGATGCCGCTGACTTCGCGCTGCTTGGTGGACGATGGGAACATCGCGCCCACGCCGCAGTAATCGGCCCCATCGCGCACGGCGCGCTCTGCCTCGTTCAGGTCGTGCGTGCTGACGCCGACGATCAATGCCTGTCCGGCGAGCCGGCGCGCATCGCGCACGCTCAGGTCGCTCTGGCCCAGGTGCACGCCGTCGGCTCCGGTCGCCAGCGCGACATCGACGCGGTCATTGACGATGACGCTGACGTTGTGCCGCCGCGCGATGGCGATGACCTCGCGGGCGTGCGATGCCAGTTCGCTGCCGTCCATGTCCTTTTCGCGCACCTGCACGCAATCGACGCCGCCGCTGATCGACTGTTCCAGGGCTTGGAGCCACGGTCGGCGGCAGAATGACCTCGTCAACAGCAGGCACAATCGCCACTGCCTTGCGCGGCCGCTGCCGAAGCGCAGCAAGAGTCGCTGATCGACGTCGTATGCTCGATAGCGCAGCGACTCGACACCGCATGCGAGATCGGCGTCGATGGTCTTGCCTGCTTCCTCGATGGCGCGCAGGGCCTCAGTCAGGCGCTTGCCGGCCGCGACCACAATGTCGCGCAGATCCGCCCGCGACATCTCTGACTGGTTGGAGATGGCTGTGCCGACATCGCCCGGCGTATCGCGATTGGCCTCGAGCCAGCCCGCCGGCAGCGAGTCGATCACCGCTCGCAGATCATGCCGCAGCGATTTCAACTCGGCGCTGAGCGCTTCATCGTTCAGGGCGAAGCGGGCGGCGTCCTCCATCACGCGCAGGGCTTCACGGGCCCGGTTGGCGTTGGCGTCGAGGATGCGCGCGATGGCGGACATGCCGGAATCCTACGGCGGCGGCTTCACCACAGAGCAGCCGGAGCCTTTGAATCCCCCAGCGAGGCTGCCCATATCAATCGCACCCTGCCGCTACACTGTCCGCCCTCGTCGGGAGATGGAAGGAGCATGCCCTTGTTCAAGTCGATTGAATTCGCCTCGAAGCCCGCGAAGAACGCCGTCATCGTCGCTGCGGTCTTCGCCGAGGAACTGAAGCTGTCCGCACGACTCGACGCCGGCAAGGCCGACCGTGCCGCCCTGCAGGCCGCGCTGAAGACGCCCGGCTTCAAGGGCGAGTGCGGCGAATGTGCCGTGGGCGACTCGACGCACATCGTCCTCGGCCTGGGCAAGAAGGATGAATTCACGGCCGACGCCCTGCGCACAGCCGCGGCGCGCTTGATCCGCCGGCTCGATCGCATCGCGCCAAAGTCGACCCACCTGCTGATCGCCGACACCATCCCCGCCAGGCGGCTCGACTCCGAGAGCGCCGGCCGCGCCTTGGCCGAGGGGCTGGCGCTGGCGAACTGGCGCTTCAATGAGTTCGCGGGCAAAGCCACCAAGAACAAGCCCGCTCATCCGGCGCTGGCGATCTCCTCCGATGATTCACGCTTCGATGAAGGGATCGAGAGCGGCCTGGCGTTGGCGGAAGCGACCAACTACGCGCGGCAGATCGCCGCCACGCCGCCCAACGTCTGTAATCCCGCGTGGGTGGCGAGCGAGGCCCGCAAACTCGCGCGCTCGACCGGCCTCAAGTGCAGCGTGCTCGACTACGCCGCGGTGCAGAAGCGCGGCATGGGCGGCATCGTCAATGTCGGCATGGGATCAGCCGCCAAGCCCTGCCTCATCATGCTTGAACACAAACCGGCAAAGTCAGCCAAACACGTCACGCTCGCGC
>DATKJG010000192.1:0-3225 GCA_035543215.1 Phycisphaerales bacterium
CACCAGATTGGGACGCCGGCTCGCGATCGCGCTCAGCGCCGCATCGCTGTCGCGGGCGCTGCGCGTGGTATAGCCTTCGTCCTGCAGCAAGCCGGACACCAGCTCACAAATATCGGCTTCGTCATCGACGATCAGAATGTCGGACGCCATGCTTAGTGCTCGCTCATAGTCGTGCTCAACTCGGAATCGCGTGGTTTGGTCTTCGGCGTGTCAGGCGGGGTAGTCGCGATCGGCGCGGCAGTGAAACGTAGTCGCACCCATGCACCCTGCTGGCCGGGAAACTTGTCGGCGGCGTCGCGCAGCTCGATCACGCCGCCGTGGTCTTCCAGAATTCTGCCGACGATAGCAAGTCCGAGGCCGGTGCCCTTCTCCCGGGTGGTGACGTAAGGCTCGAGCAGCCGGTTGCGGTTCTCTTTGGGGAGACCGATGCCGTTGTCGATGACGTCGATAACGATATCGCCGCCGTTCCGGGCGGTGAGCACGTTGATGCGGCCTTTGTGGCCTTGCGTCTGCGGCACCGCGCCAATCGCTTCGGTCGCGTTTTTGATGATGTTAGTCAGACCCTGCGAAATCAGGCGGCGGTCGAATTGCGCCAGCATGGGGTCTTCGGCGATTTCCAGATCGATATCGATGTCGGCGTTACCGACCCGCATCAGGAACACCACTTGGCGCACCGTGTCGGCGGCGTCCTCAGCCGCTATGACCGGCTTGGGCATGCGGGCGAACTTGGAGAATTCATCGACCATGCGTTTGATGTCGTCGACCTGCCGGATGATCGTCTCCGTGCACTGCTGGAACACCGCAGGATCATCAGTGATGCTGCGGCCGTACTTGCGTTTCAGCCGCTCGGCCGAGAGTTGAATGGGCGTGAGCGGGTTCTTGATCTCGTGCGCGATGCGACGCGCGACATCTGCCCAGGCCGATGTCCGCTGAGCCAACACCAGCTCGGTGATGTCGTCGAGTGTGACCACGTAGCCATGCTCGGGGTCGCCCGACTGCTCGGTGGTCACGCGCACCGACAGATTGCGCTCGCGGCCTTCCCGGCTGATCGTCACCTGATCCTGCACCAGGCGCTGAACGCCGGCTTGCGCATGCACAAACACATCCTTCAGCTCAGGCACAATATCGGTCAGCATCCGTCCGGCCGCTTCCGTTTGCGACTGGCCGATCAGGCGTTCGGCTGAGCGGTTGAGAATGCTGATGCGTCCTTCGGCATCAACGCCGATCACGCCCGCGCTGGCGCCCGCCAGAACCGCCTCGGTAAAGCGGCGCCGCTGATCGATCAAATCGCGTGTGCGAGTGATGTCGTCGCGCTGGGTGCGCAACTCAGAGGTCATCTTATTGAAGGTTTCGCCGAGCTGCGCGAGATCGCCCTCCGAGCGCTGGATCGGGACTTGAACGTAGAGATTTCCCGTGGACACGATATTGGCTGCGCCGATCAAGCGCCGGATCGGAGCTACTAAGCGATTGGCGAAATTGAGCCCGAGCCAGGCCGCGGACAGCAGCACGGTTAGCGCGATCACCGTGTACATCAACGCGAAGGCAAGTTGGACGCCAAGGCGACGTGCTTCCAGGCTGGCGAAATCGCTCACGCTTGCCTGTGTCTCGCGCAGCTGAGAAACCACCTGCGGGTCGAGCGGTCGTGTGGCGTGAAGCCAGGAATTTTCATATCCGCGCAGCTTGATCATCGAGGCTACGGCATTGGCCTCAAACACGATGCCGATGCGAGGTTCGGCTTCGGTGGTTGAGGCGAGGCCCGACGACGATGGCATGATATTTTCGTGCTCAGCTTTGACGTCGGCGCGCTCGATGACCTCCGCGTTGGGGCCAACAATGATGGCGCTGGACAATCCGCGCACCTGGGCCTGCGCAGTCATGAATTGACGAAAGCGGTCGCGATCCTGATCGAACATCGGCTTGGCGCGGCCGACGTCGATCGCCATCGCCATGATGTCGCCGCGGATCGACTGCGCATGCTCGCGTAGATACGCGTTGGCGACATACATCGAGTTCTGAATCACCGTCTTGGTGCGGGTCGAGAACAATCGATCAAGCCCGCGATCGAGCGTGATGCTCGCCACGATCGCGACGAGGATAGCCGGCACCGCAGCGATGACCGCGAACAGGCCGACGATCCGCACGTGCAGCCGCGCACCTGCACGGCCGCGGCGACGCGCCAGCACGACCTGCCAGACTTCGCGGGCGATCACGCCGAGCAGGATGAGCACGGTCACGCCGTTGACGAGCAGCAGCGTGACCACCACCCGATGGGTGGGGGCTATCGGGGTGAGGTCGGCCAGCACGAGGAACGTCAGGAGTGCCGATAATAACGACAGCACCGCCGCGACACCGCCGATTACCCTCATCGAGCGGCTTGGGGAGGCGGTGGCCGCCAGATCAGCGGCCGCAGTCGGCTCGACGCTCAAAGCGCTGGTCATGAACCCCAATCCCGGACGCAGGGACGCGGTGCCCTAAGAAAATGCAGCCGGGACAGTCGGCCGGCGGGCGCCTACGCCTGATGCAACACTGATGCTTTTATACAACAATGTTGCCGGATTGAGACAATTCCGGGGCGTGGATTATCCAGAATCTGCAGCTAGCCGCTGGTGCGGATGACCTGGATATCGAGATCCCGGATCTTCTTCCGCAACGTGTTGCGGTTGAGTCCAAGCAGGTCGGCGGCTCGGATTTGATTGCCGCGACTTGCCGCCAGCGCCGCCGACAACAGCGGGTATTCGACCTCCCGGAGCACCCGGTGATACAGGCCCGGGGGTGGTAACCCATTATCGAAACTCGCGAAATACTTGGCGAGATTGCGCTCGACGGCGGCCATCAGGTTGTCCTCGATCGGGGCCTGCTCGCTGCTGGTGGGGACCGGCTGGGCCAGTTCGGCGTCGATCACCGCTGCGGTGATGGTTTCCTGCGGGTAGAGCGCGGCCAGCCGCCGGGCCAGATTTTCCAGTTCGCGCACATTGCCCGGCCAGCGGTAGCGCTTGAGCCGGTCGAGGGCAGCCTGGTCGATCTGCTTCTGCGGCAGGCCCTCCCGCTCCGCCTGGTTGAAGAAATGGCGGATCAGATCGGGCACGTCCTCGGTGCGCTCCCGCAGCGGCGGGAGCCGCAGTGGCACCACGTTGAGCCGGAAGAACAGGTCCTCGCGAAACAAGCCCTGCTGGATCAGAATTCGCAGGTCCTTGTTGGTGGCCGCGATAATGCGCACGTCGCTCT
>DATKJG010000193.1:0-2522 GCA_035543215.1 Phycisphaerales bacterium
TCTGCCTGCTCGCGTTATTCATTTTCAAGGACGGCCTTCGCCTGGCGCAGGGCCTTGCGCTTGGCCGCGTCGATCTTCGGATACTGCAGGTTGAGCGACATGAGGGCATCGACGATCACCGCTGCAACCACCAGCCGGGTGTACCACTTGTTGTCGGCGGGAACCACGAACCAAGGAGCGCGCTTCGTCGCCGTGTTTCGGATCATGTCCTGATAGGCGCGCTGGTAGTCGTTCCAATAGGCGCGCTCCTTGACGTCGAACACGGAGAACTTCCAGTTCTTCTCCGGCTGGTTGAGCCGCTCAAGAAAGCGTTTCTTCTGCTCTGCCTTCGACACGTTCAGAAAGAACTTGCGGACGACCACGCCGTTGTGCGAAAGATGCTTCTCGAAGTTGCGCATGTCCTTGCAGCGCTGATCCCAGATGTCCTTGCCCACCAGCGTCGGCGGGAGCTTCTGGGCCGCGAGGATCTCCGGATGCACGCGCGCCACCAGCACCTCCTCGTAGTACGAGCGGTTGAAAATGCCGATGCGCCCGCGCTCCGGCAGCGCCTTCACGCAGCGCCAGAGATAATCATGGTCCAGTTCCTCGCCCGAAGGCGCTTTGAACGAGTACACCTGGCAACCCTGGGGATTGATGCCTGACATGACATGGCGGATCGCCCCATCCTTGCCCGCGGCGTCCATCGCCTGGAAAATCAGCAGCAGGCTCCAGCAGTCCTGGGCATAGAGCCGATCCTGCATCTCGGCCAGCCACTTGACGCCCTCCTGAAGCACCTCCTTGGCTTCGTCCTTGTCCTCGCTCTTGAGCCGGCCGGTATCGCCCGGATCGTGATCGCGAAGGCGGAACTTCGAACCATCGTCGATCCGATGCCGCTGGATGAATTCGCGGATCTGCTTGGGCTTGTACATGCCCGGCAGCCTACTTGCCGGGCCTGCATTGGCAATGGCTGGCGGCCTGCCACCTTGAGAATCGGCACTTGGCGGGCTATATTGTTCGCCCCTTCCGTCCTTCCGTCTGCTGCAGCGAGGGGAAGCCCCATCTGAAGCCCTGAATCGGCCATGAAGAAAGCCACTCACCCCCGCTACTACCCCGAAGCCAAGGTGTACTACCGCGGCGAAGTCGTGATGACCGTCGGCGCCACCGTGCCTGAAATGCACGTGGAGATCTGGTCCGGCTCGCATCCATTCTTCACCGGGCAGAAGTCCTTCGTCGACACCGCCGGCCGCGTGGAGAAGTTCCAGCGCAAGTTCGCCGGCGAGTACTTCAAGGGCAGCAAGAAGAAGTAGCCAGGTTCGAATGCATGCAACCGTGTCGCGCTTTCGGCACGGTTGTTCTATTTTTGCGGCCCTGCGGCGAAGACGCACGCCTGACGGATCATGTCGCCGAATCTCCTGCGAAAACTTGACGATCTCGCGGCCGAGCAGGCCTCGCTCGAAGCGCAGCTGCTCGATCCAGAGATCCTCAGCGATCACCGCAAGGTGCGCGCGCTGTCGATTCGACGCGCCGCGCTCGAGCCTCTGCTGGCGGAGTATCGCGCCCTGCAGGATGCGACCCAGCAGGCCGATGAACTGGATCAGCTGCTCAACGACGCATCGACCGACCGCGACCTCGCCGACCTCGCGCGCGAAGAACTCCCCCGCCTTCGCGCCCAATCAACCCAACTCGCCGACTCCATCCAGAAACGCCTCGTCACCTCCGACGATCAATCCATCGCCTCGATCATCCTCGAAGTCCGCGCCGGCGTCGGCGGCGACGAGGCCGGCATCTGGGCCGGCGACCTCGTCCAGATGTACGCCCGCTTCGCCGCACTCCGCCGCTGGCAGATGGAGGAACTCCAATCCTCCCCCGCCGAGCATGGCGGCTTCAAGAACGCCATCTTCAACATCCGCGGCGAAGGCGTCTGGAGCGCCCTGGGCTACGAAGGCGGCACGCACCAGGTCAAACGCGTCCCCGCCACCGAAGCCGCCGGCCGCGTGCACACCTCCACCGCCACCGTCGCGGTGCTGCCCGAACCCGAAGAGATCGAAGTCAAGATCGCTGCCGAGGACGTCAAGGAAATCATGACCACCGCGCAGGGCCCGGGCGGCCAGAACGTCAACAAGGTCGCCACCGCCGTGCACCTGATCCACCTCGCCACCGGCATCGAAGTTCGCATGCAGGAAACCAAGTCGCAGGGCCAGAACCGCCAGCGTGCATGGCAACTGCTGCGGGCCCGGCTGTACGAGCGGCAGCAGGCCGAAGCCCACGCCCAGCGGGCGGCCCAGCGCAAGAACATGATCGGCGGGGCCGGCCGGGCCGAGAAGATCCGCACCTACCGCTGGAAGGAAAACATCGTCGTCGATCACAGGCTGGAGAACGAAGGCGGCGGCAGCGTGAGTTTCAACCTGACCGAGATCATGGCCGGCAACCTGCAGCCGCTGATTGATCGATTGCAGGCCAGCGACATCGCCGAACGCATCGCGGCGCTATAAACTCCCCTACCAGTTGGTGCAGCAGTGCGTCATTCGCGAAGATGCATCTCG
>DATKJG010000194.1:0-9281 GCA_035543215.1 Phycisphaerales bacterium
GCTGGGCGCTGCGGTGATGCGGACGACCTCGTCAAGCGTGGTTTCGCCCGCGACGACCTTGGCCATCGCCGCTTCCTGCAGGTAGATCATGTTATTGCGGCGGGCGTGGGCGAGAGCGGCTTTCAGATCGCCCGCAACCAGCGACTTGCGGGCGTCGTCATCGACGATGAAAACCTCGAATGCCGCCGTTTGGCCAAGGTAGCCCGTGCCGCTGCACACCGGACAATCCTCGATCTTGTTCTTGACCTGCACCTTGCCGCCGGCGCGATACAACTGCGAGACCTTCTTGGCGGGCAGGTTGAGTTTCTTGATCTGTTCCGGAGTTGGCGTGTAGGCCTGCCGGCAGTTCGGGCACAGCGATCGCAGCAAACGCTGGTTGCTCACCGCGCGCAAGGCGCGAGTGGCCTGCTTCACATCGCCCACGCGCTTCACCCAGTCGCGAATCTGATCGACGATGGTCGGCAGAGGCTGCTGAATGTAGATGAGCGGGCCCTGCATGCCGGGATCGGCCGCGACGCGGGCGGTTTCGTTGTCGCGCACGTCGGAGGCCAGCACGACATCCGGATCGCGGCGGAGAATGGACTGCAGGTTCGTCGCGTAATCGACGTCCGGATTGGTGGGATCCCACACCACCTGGTCGACGCCTTCGAGCCGCACTGCGATCTCGCGCTCAAGAGCCTTGATGTTGGAGGTGTAGGCGTCATGCCGCGCCATGAAGGCGTAGGCCGAAGTGGTCAGACCCTGTCCGGGCGGCGCACCAATGAGAATGATGCCGTGACGTTCGTGCGGCTGCTGGAAGAAGCGCAAGGCCTCGAGTTGCGGCGTGAGGAGGCCCAGACCGTCGAACGGCTTGTGCAGCCGTGTGGAGCGATCGAAGTCGATCAGCGCGACCTGGCCGCTGGAGGAGCCCTTCACGACGAGAGTCACCGAAGTGTTGCCGTTGGGGCCGCGCAATTTGAAGTCGCCCTGCTGGCGGCGCCGGCGATCGTTGACATCGAGCCCGGCAATGTTCTTGAGGTAGTCGACCATGCGGATCGCGGCCTCGGTGGCGATCGGCTCGCGCTTGTAGCGGATGCCGTCGATCAACTGCGAAACTGCAGCGCCGCTGGGGCCGACAGCCACTTCGACGCGTGAGGCACGTGCCGCGATCGCCGGGCCAATCAGGTCCTCGGCCACCATGTGCACGGGGAACATCGGATCGTCCTTCACCGGCACATCGCGCACCTTTCCGCTGGCGTCGGCGAACTGGAGGAGGGCCTGGTGGGCGGCCTTGCGCAGCCGCGCGGCGGCCATCTTCTGAGAGATCGTCTGGCTCGAGATGTAGTAGCGGTTCTCCGCGGGGACGGCGGCGTTGCGGATCTTCCAGTACACCAGAATCGGCGCCAGCAGAATCATCATCTGCACCGGCCAGCCGATCCAGAAGATCGGGATGAACAGCACCGCGGCCAAAGCAGCGACGCCCGCGCCGAGATGGATGCCGTTCCACATGTCGCCGTTGAGGTGGAAGTAGCGCGCATCCTTGTCGAGCTTGGTGGCGATGAGCCATCCCCAGAATCCAAACGGGATGATGATCAGCAGCATCTTCCACCACGCCAGCAGAATGGCGGAGACGGCTTGGGCGAGGACAGGATCGAAGTGTGTCATCACAGGCTCGACAGCAGAGATCATAAGGTCAGAGATCGAGGTCAGCCGACATCGGGAAGGCGGATCGTCGTGAGAGATCAATCGCGTTCAGGCAGCGCGACTGGGCGACCTCTGACTTCTGACCTCGGACCTCTGTCTGCGAACCTGCAGCGCCTTACTGAATGCCCTTCAGGCGCATCTTCAACTCTTCCGGCTTGGGTGTGGCGTCCAGGGCCACGCGGTGGTGAATGTATTCCTTCTCCACCAGTTCCACAAGCGAACTGGTGAAGTCGATCATGCCTTCCTCGCGGCTCTTGCGGATGATGTCCAGCAGTTCGCCCTCGCGCGCCTCGAGAATGAACTTCTGCACGATGGGGGTGTTGAGCAGAATCTCGATGGCGGGGATGCGGACGATCTCCGGCCGCAGCGTTGGCAACAGCTTCTGGTACACAATGGCCCGCAGGTTGTACGCCAGCAGTTTGCGGATCTGGTCGCGCTCCGACTCAGGGAACAGGTCGTAGATGCGGCCGAACGTCTGCCACGCCGACGATGCGTGGATGGTTCCGAACACCAGGTGGCCGGTTTCGGCGGCCCGGATGGCGGCTTCGAAGGTTTCGTAGTCGCGCATTTCGCCCACCAGCACGACATCGGGGTTCTCGCGCACCAGGGCCCGCAGGGCTTCGTTGAAGTTGCGCGTGTCGATGCCAACCTCGCGCTGGTTGATCGTCGCCTTGTCGTCCTTGAAGATGTATTCGATCGGGTCCTCGATGGTGACGATGTGCACGCGCTTGCGCTCGTTGACGTACTGCAGCATCGAGGCGATCGAGGTCGATTTGCCAGAACCAGTCACGCCCGAGAACAGGATCAGTCCCTGTGCGGTCATGGCGATGTCGCCCAGCACCTGAGGCAGATACAGGCTCTCGAAGGTCTTGATGTTCGAGGTGATCAGACGGGCCGCAAGCGACGGCTTGCCGCGGGCCATGAAGATGTTGATGCGGAAGCGGTGGTCGTCGTCGTAGTCGTAGGCGAAGTCGAACTGGCCGCGCTCGCGGAAGATCTTGTACTGCCGCTCGTCGAGCACATCACGGGCCACCTGGAACATCAGGTCGACGTCGCACTTGTCCGTTTGCAGGCTCTTGAGCGAGCCACGCACGCGGATGCGCGGCGGCAGCATGACCTTGATGATGAGGTCCGAGGCCTCATGACGGATGCAGGCGTCGAGCCACTTGCGCAACGTCTTCTCGCCTGCGCCGGGCGTGGTTCCCCGATCGTGGTGGACCGGAGTGGCTTCCTCATCCACATGCGGCATGGTGTCGGTTTCGGTGATCACGTTCGCTTCAACTCCTCAAGCATGCAGTGGCATCCGGGGCCACAGTCGATCGATGCGTGCCGCAACGGCCTTTCGCAGCTATGCCATACGAATCTCAGGCCAAGTAGCCGTCCCGGTCGCCTGCTTGGACGGAACGCAGCATCGTATCAGAAACCCACATCAGGCGCACACAAAACCGCGATCCAACCGGCGCCAACGCGGCTCGCCGTTGACAATATGCCGCTGCTCAACGATCATTGCTCAATGGAGCAGCCCCCGCCCCCAGCCCCCAAGACTTTTCCGCCCGTTCTTGAAGGCATTACGTTCGACGACGTACTGCTCGTGCCGGATTACTCGGCGATCACGCCCGACCAGGCACAGACCGCCACACGCCTGACGCGGAACATCCGCCTGAACATCCCGCTGGTGTCGGCACCCATGGACACGGTCACCGAGTCCACCCTCGCCATTGCGCTGGCACAGGAGGGCGGGATCGGGATCATTCACAAGAACATTCCGCCCGAGGACCAGGCCCGTGAGGTGGCCAAGGTCAAGCGCTCGGAGAATGGCGTCATCACCGATCCCATCACCCTCAGCCCGGGCGACACCGTCGCCAAGGCGCTGGAATTGATGCAACGGCACTCGGTGTCGGGCTTCCCCGTGACCGAGGACGGCTCGAAGCGCGGCAAGGTGGTGGGGATTCTCACGCGGCGAGACATGAAATTCGTCGGTAGAGGGAAGGGGGCAAAGGGCGCGAAGAGTTCGACGGCGGAGTCGTTGGTGGGCGATGTCATGACGAAGGAGAAGCTCGTCACAGCGCCAGCGGATACCCGGCCGCAAGCGGCCGAGGGGATTCTCAACCACGCTCGCGTCGAGAAGCTTCTGCTGGTCGATCGCGATGGGCGGCTGACGGGGCTGATCACGATGCGCGACATCGACAACATTCGCCGGCATCCGCAGGCCTGTCGCGATGCACGCGGCCGGCTGCGTGTGGGCGCGGCTGTGGGTGTCGCAGCAGGGGCGATGGAACGAGTCGAGGCGCTGGTCGCCGCGGAGGTCGATGTCATCGTCGTCGACACCGCGCACGGCCACAGCGAGAACGTGCTCAGGACGGTGCAGGCGATCCGCAAGCGCTACGACATCGACATCATCGCCGGCAACATCGCGACCGAGGCGGGCGCCAGGGCGCTCATTGACGCCGGTGCCGACGCGGTGAAGGTGGGCATCGGGCCGGGCTCGATCTGTACGACGCGGATCGTCGCGGGTGTGGGCGTGCCGCAACTGACGGCGATCGACAACGCGGTGAAGGCGGCGGACGAAGCCGATGTGCCCGTCATCGCTGACGGCGGTATTCGTCAATCAGGCGACATCGCCAAGGCGATCGCGGCCGGCGCATCGAGCGTGATGCTGGGATCGCTGTTCGCCGGATTGGATGAAGCGCCAGGCGAGTTAATCCTGCATCAGGGCCGGCGCTACAAGTCGTATCGGGGCATGGGCAGCCAAGGCGCGATGGGCGCGGGCTCGGCGGATCGCTACGGCCAAGCAGGCGTGAGCGAGACGCGCAAATACGTTCCCGAAGGCGTCGAAGGACGCGTGCCCTATCGTGGGCCGCTGAGCGAGTTCGTGTACCGGATGGTCGGTGGGCTGCGTGCGGCGATGGGCTACTGCGGCTGCGCGACGATCGACGAACTGCGCGAGAACGCGCGGTTCATCCGCATCACCTCCGCAGGCGTCGTCGAAAGCCACCCGCACGATATTCAGATCACCAAGGAAGCGCCCAATTACTCGTCGCAGATGACGCAGCGCGAGTAGCGGCGCGTTCAGATGGCCCTCAGTTCCTGTGAGGCACGGGCGTATCATCTGCCTTCCTGTGACAGACCCGAAGGCAACTGATGGAGAATCTGGAACATCTGGGGGCGCTCGGTCTTCCTTGCCCGTCGCCTCGCGGTCATATTGGGCGGATTCCGATTGACAGTAACTTGAGGCGCACTAGACTCGAAAACTGCAACTCGCCCATGGCTGCCGCGAGGTGTCATGGGCACGCCCAACGAATCTCCGGGAGATTGATCCATGACACAGTTCGCACATTGCATCGCCGGTCTGTTCATCTCCATCAGCGCGGGCGCTGCTGTTCAAGGCCAGGCGCCGATGGACGCCAACGGGGCGCGCCAAATAGCGCAGCCGTATCAGGATCGTGGAACCGACCGGCTGGCCGACAACCAGCATGACGACGGTTCGATCAGTGGGTCGGCGGCGTGGACGGCCATCGGCCCCTTCGGCGGCGACGTGCAGGATGCCGCCGTCTCGCCCTCCGATCCCAACCTCATGCTCGCCGGACTCGCGCCCGGCGGAAGTTCCGGCGGCCGGCTGTATCGCTCAACCGATGGCGGCGCGAACTGGACCGTTGTCACCGGCCAAACCACCACCAGCGTCTACGACATCGAATTCGCCTCGGACGGCGCGATCTACATCGCCACCATCGACAGCGTCCGCAAGAGCACCAACGGCGGCGTGTCGTTCACGACGCTGAACCTCGGC
Organism: Phycisphaerales bacterium; assembly: GCA_035543215.1. GTDB lineage: Bacteria > Planctomycetota > Phycisphaerae > Phycisphaerales > SM1A02 > DATKJG01. The sequence continues at coordinate 5,471 of DATKJG010000194.1, forward strand.
ATCGGACTGAATGATCAGGTGTTCGATCTCGCGATCGATCCGAACAATCCGCAAGTGCTGTGGATCGGGATCGCCGACGCGCTGGGCTCGCAGCCGGTGAACGTGATGCAGTCGATCAACGGCGGCACGAGTTGGGACAACCGGACGCCTCCGATCGGCGGCGCCTCCAGTTGTCGTGCGCTGGCCGTCAACCCCAACAACTCGCAAGAGATCTATGCCGGCTTTGGCGGCGGGTTCGGCGGCGGACAACTTTGGGTCTCGACCAACGGCGGATTGAACTGGGTGAATCGATCGGCCGGTCTGCCCAACACGCCGGTCAATGACATCGTTCATGACGGCACGCGCGTGCTGGTGTGCGGCGGGCAACTGTTCGGCGGCCAGAACTTCGGCCTGTTCTCCTCAATCAATCAGGGCCAGAACTGGACGCCGCTACACGATGGAACCTGGCCGAGCATCGTCCTCAACGACATCGCGATCGATCCTGCCAACGCCAGCACCGTGTATGTCGTCAGCGCCAACCAGGGCGTGTTCCATTCGGTCAACGGCGGCGCGTGGTCGTTCGGCGTGGGCGGCAGCGGCAATCTGTCGCTCAACTCCGTCCGCTTCGCACCGGGAAGCTCCTCGCGAATCGTGCTCGGCGCCAATTCGACCGGTGTGTTGCAGAGCACCGACACCGGGGCGAGCTTCCAGATCACCAGCACAGGCATGACGCAGGTGAACATTCGCGGCGTTGCGTCCAATCCCAATAACGCCAATGAACTCGCCGTGGCCTTTGAAGGACTGAACAACGGCGGCGTGTACCGCTCGACCGATGGCGGCGCGACATGGAGCCTTCAAGCCGTGCCGGCGACGCGCTTCAGCAATGTCGGCTTCGCACCCAATGGCACGCTGTACGCGATCTCCAGCGGGCCGAGCAGCGTCGCGCCCGAGGGCCTCTATCGCCGCAATGCCAACGGTACGTGGACTGGACTCGGACCTGATCAGGGCACCTTGTTCGAATCGGACCTGCTCATGGTGAAGTTCAGCGCGATCAATCCAAACCTCATTCTGCTGACCGGCTCGGACTTCGGCGTGGCAGGCTCGGAGCCAACCATCTGGCGCACGCCTGATGCGGGGGTGCAGTGGTTCAAGGTGTATGAGGGCCTGGGCTTGCCCAACAACGACGCAACCGATCTGGACATCGTCTCCACCAGCAGTGACCAGATCATGCTCGCCAGCTACTCCGAGTTGAGCAACGGCGCAGGCGGCGGCGCGCTGCGATCGATCGACGGCGGCCTCACGTGGCTGCCTTCCAACACCGGCCTGACGCCGGCCATGCGCGGCAACGCACTGAGCCCGGTGGCTGGCAGTCCAAACACCTTCTATCTCGCTGACGCCCGATTCGGCGCCACCGGCGGCCTGTACCGCACCATTGACGCCGGGCAATCGTGGACCAGCACCGGCTTTGCCCAACAGGTGAACGATGTCGTTGGCGATCCGGCTGACGCGCAGGCCGTGTACATCCTGCAATCCAACGCGACGGTGGTGTGGCGATCGAGCGATGGCGGCGCCACGTTCTCCCCCTTCAACACCGGCTTGACCCTCACAGGTTTCGGCAATCGCCTCGTGCATGCACCGGGCCCGCCATCGGGCCTCATGCTCGCCTCATCGGGCGGCACGTTTGTGACTGATCTGCCCCAGGAGTGCCCCGGCGACATCGATGGCAACGACAACGTCGATGTGAACGACCTCCTGACGGTCATCACCACCTGGGGAACATGTCCCAATCCCAACGATTGCCCGGGCGACCTCGATGGCAACGACATGGTTGATGTGAACGACCTGCTGACGATCATCACCACTTGGGGTGCGTGTCCTTAAGCCAGTTCGCGGTGCTGACGAATCGAGTCCGAACGCCGACGCCTCTCTCATCCCGGGGGCGTCGGTCGCTTTTGTGGGTGCGAGGCTGTCATCAAAGCTGGAGCGGAGCGCGCGTGTCGTGCACGTGCTCTTCGCCGCGCGAAACCACTACGGCGGCCGCGAGGTCGCCCGTGACATTGAGCGTCGTGCGGCACATGTCAAGGAGGCGATCGACGCCAAGGATCATGCCGATGCCCTCTGCGGGGATGCCCACGCGCGCCAGGATCAGCATTACCACTGGCAGGCTGCCGCCGGGCACGCCGGCCGTGCCGATGCCGCCGAGAATGGCGATCAGCACAACGGTCGTCTGCTGGGCCAGGTCGAGATGAATGCCGTAGACCTGGGCAAGGAACAGCACGGTGACGCCTTCGAATAGGGCCGTTCCATTCTGATTGGCGGTCGCGCCGACGGTCAAGACGAATCGCGAGACGTGGCTGGGCAGTTTGAGATTCTCCTCCGCAACGCGAAGCGCCGTGGGCAGCGTTGCCGCACTGGAGGCCGTGGAGAACGCTGTGAGCATGGCCTCCTGCACGCCCTTGAAGAATCGCAACGGGCTCATTCGCCCCAGCACACTGACGGCGATCGAATACACGACGAACTGATGGATGGCCAGCGCCAGCACCACGACGAGCACGTACTTCGCCAGTTGCACGAGCAGGCCGTAGCCGAACTGCGCGGTCAGGTTGAAGAGAAGCGCCGCCACGCCGATCGGCGCCAGGCGTATCACCAGCGCGATGAGCCACATCGAGACGTCGTACAGCCCCTGCACGAACTGTCTGAATGTCTCAGCAGCAGGCGTTCGCACCATGCACAGTCCGATGCCAACCATGAGGGCAAAGAACATCCACGCGAGGTAGTCGCCATCGACCACGGCCTTGAGCGGGTTGCTGGGGACGATGTTGACCAGCAGGTCAATGCCCGTGGCGGGTGCTGCGTCGGGCGCCTTTACCGCGAGCCGCTGCGATTTCGACTGCTCGATGATTCGCATGCGCGTAGCGTCATCGATGCCGGCCCCCGGCTTGATGGTGTTGACCATGAAGATGCCGAGCATCACCGCGATGGCGGAGACGACGACGGTGTAGGCGAGCGTCTTGACGCCAATGCGTCCCAGCCGCTTCAGGTCGCCCAATTCGGAAACGCCCAGCACGAGCGCCGCGAAGAGCAGGGGCGCGACGAGCATCATCAGCATGCGCAAGAAGATCGCGCCGATAGGGCCCGTGATGTACTTGATGACCCACTGCAGCCGATCGTTGAAGGCCGCTGATCCGCCGTCGGCGATGCGCTCGCAGATCACGCCCGCCACCACGCCGAGAACCGCGCCGATGAGAATCTGCACGTGCAGCGGTTGGCGTCGCATGGTGGCCGGAGTATCGCAGAGCGGCGGCAAGCGTCAACCGTCGTGGTGAAATCCTGTCCGGTCCGTTACGCTTCCGCCCATGGGAACGATCAGTCATTTCATCGAGCAGCACTACCGCCATTTCAACGCCGCGACGCTGGTGGACGCGGCGAAGGCCTATCGCGCGCATCTGGCCGCGGGTGGCAAGATGCTGGTGACGATGGCCGGGGCGATGAGCACCGCTGAGCTGGGCATCTCGCTGGCCGAAATGATCCGCCGCGGCAAGGTGCATGCCATATCGTGCACCGGGGCGAATCTGGAAGAGGACGTCTACAACCTCGTGGCGCACGATCACTACGAGCGCACGCCCAACTGGCGCGAACTGACTCCGAAACAGGAGAAGGCCCTTCATGATCGCCACCTCAATCGCGTGACCGACACATGCATTCCCGAGGAGGAGGCCATCCGCCGCATCGAGGGCGCGGTGCTGGACGAGTGGCGGCGAGCCGAGAAGGACGGCCGGCGGCACTTCCCGCACGAGTTCTTCTACCGCGTGCTTCTGTCGGGCAAACTCAA